>JBGGOQ010000004.1 GCA_041320695.1 Caldicellulosiruptoraceae bacterium PP1
ATCCTTAAATTTAAAAAGGAGGCCACTTTTTGATAAGATGACCTCCTAAAATCACTTTATTTACTTTGTTCAAAAATCCAATCAAGGAACTTTTTAATGTGTCTATCCCAAAATCCCCATTCATGTGTTCCTGGTTCTTCAATGTAAGTAATATCAACGCCTAATTCTTTAGCAAAGTTCTTAAACTTAACATTTCCTTCATAGAGGAAATCCTCTGTACCACATGATTGATATAGCTTAGGTATCTCAGCGTTATTTTCTTTTAGCTTTTGTAATAAATAGCATAGGTCATTTTCGCTACCTTTTACTTTTGTTAAGTCTCCAAATACAGCCTCAAATGGTATAGAACCTCTGTTTACAACCTCTTCTGCAAGATTAACAGCACCTGAAAAGCTACCTGCTGCACAAAAGCTTTCTGGTTTTCTTAATGCTATTTTAAAAGCCCCATATCCTCCCATTGAAAGCCCTGCAATAAAGTTATCCTCTCTTTTGTCTGAAAGTGGGAATAAGTATCTTACAACTTGAGGTAGCTCTTCACTTATGTATGTGAAATACTTCTGTCCATATGCCATATCTGTGTAAAAACTCAGTGCTGCTGAAGGCATTACAACTGCTATATTTTTTTCTTCAGCATATCTTTCAATGTTTGTTCTTCTCATCCACATTGTATGGTCATCTGAAGCACCATGGAGTAAATATAGTGTTTTTAGTTTTTTCTCTCTGTTATAATAGTTTTGATTTCCTCCATATATATCTCCAAATGTTTTTGTTGGAACAAATACAGTAATCTGAGTATGCATCATAAGACTTTCTGATAAAAATGAACATTCAATAAATGCCATAAATAACACCCCTTTTTTAAATTTATAGAGAAATCAAATAATAAGAAATGTATTATATGTAGTCTATAATATTTTTACAACTTTGGAAAGTATAAATCTTTGCTTTTTTTAATTTATTCAACGTTGTTTTTTGTTCATTAAAAGATTTACTGATAAATATTTCACTTCTATTTTTCGACATTCTTTTTTACTTTTTTCCAATCAACAAAAAAATCTAAACTTCTGTTAGTATCTATAAGGGTTTTATGAAATTCTTCTATTACATTTTCAAAATTGGTCTTTTGCAATTTCTCCAAATAAAATTCCTTCATGATATCCTCCCTAACTAAAATTTCTTATTATCAATTCATTAATATCTCCTCTCTTATTCCCATTGCTGTTAATGTTTCTTTTGGCTTTTATCCTTTCAATAAAAAACCCATTATAAAGTTCATCAAAAAAATTATCATCTTGATCTACATTTTTGGGATCTGAATTGCTCAAAATTATATATGCACCTTTTTTATCCATTTCTTTAAAATACTCTGAAAGTTTTTTCTGGTCATCATCATCAAATTTTTCTTCATTATAGTTTGTGAAGTTTGAAGTATTATTCAAAGGTCGGTATGGTGGATCAAGATAAATCAAGGTTTTTTCTTTAACATATATTTTACTTTCAGTAAAATCGCCAAAAATTATTTCTGTATTTTCTAAAGCCTTATTAACCTCTATCAAATTTTCAGCATCGCAAATAGTAGGATTATCATATTTACCAAATGGTACATTAAATTCACCTTTTTTATTTAAGCGAAAAAGTCCGTTAAAACATGTTCTATTTAAAAAAATTAGGTATGCTGCTCTTTTTATCCATGTTAGGTTAAAATTTAAATAATCAAAGTTATCTTTTTGCTTGTTGTACTCTTCTCTAATAGAATAATAGAATTCTTTTCTTTCTTCTGATGATAAATTTAAATAGTCTTCCTCAAGCAATTTTAACTCATTGATCAATTCAATTACATTTCTCTGGATAACTTTATAGGTAATTATTAATTCTTTGTTTTTATCTATAATGATTGATTCATTAACTTTGAAGTTTCTTTTTAGAAAGAAAAAAAATGCTCCCCCTCCAACAAAAGGTTCAATATATCTTTCAATTTCTCCTTTTTGAATAAATTCATATGGTATTCTTTTAGATAATTCATCTAATATTTGTGTCTTCCCACCCGCCCATTTAACAAAAGGCTTAGCATTGCTAAATGAGTTATCCATTATTTCTATAAAATCAAAGCACTGCACTACTAATCACATCCCTACTTGTTGTAATAATAAAATTATATCATAAACAATTTAGTGATAATATTTAACTAAATTAATATGTTTATTATAGATATTTTATTTGCATACCCAAAGTATACTAAAATATAATATAGGGCAGGTATTAATATAAAACACCTACCCTATCTAATAAAAATTTTTATTTCTTCTCTAATTCAATAAACACTACACTTGCTGGATTAAGCTCAAATTCAAGGTTTAGTTTGTTTTCGTTCACAAAAAGCCCTTTGTTCAATGATACTAAATCTAAATCCATGCTCTGTTTTAGAATATCTAACTGTTCTTGTGTTGGTGCCTTAGGTTTTCCTAATTCATTCCATTTTGTGAAGCTGTTGCTGTGGTAATCATCTATCAAATATTTCTTTAATGTATACTTCGAATTTTCAAGGCCATCAATTTCAATTGAGAATTTGCAGTTAATTGCTTTATCCATATCATAAAGCTTATCGTATTCCTCCATTCCACTTATAGGAGGTATGTAGTTCCATAGAAGTATCTGATATTTGTTTTCTTCTTTCGTTGCTACTATTCCAATATTTTCGGGTTTATCTTTTATACTTGCATCAATCCTTTTATTCCCTAACATTCTAAGCATCTTAAATGCATTATAAGCAGGTTTCTTTACCCCATTTATTGTTATAAGCCCAAATCCACCATGAAACTCACTATCTGGCCAACCCATTTCCTCAAAGATATCTGATAAAGTCCAGTAATAAAATGAGTCTACATTATTTTCAACATCAAATACTGATTTACAAATAAAAGCTGCTTGGTTTGAATCTTCATGCCTCAAATCCCTTACATTTGCTGATGAATTCCATTCGGTAACATGAATCTCTATTTTCTTTCCATATTTTTCTTCATATTTTTTTACAATTTCTTTATTCATCTTGGACATCTGCTGCCAGTAGTCTATTTCCTCAAAGTTTATCTTTTCAACACCTGTATAAAAAGCAACATCTGTTGGATATCCGTGATAACTTACAAAATCAACAGGGCTTCCTATTTCTTTAGTAGCATAATTTTCTTCTTCAAAGCAATGTTTTAAAAAGGCTTCAATCCAACCACCCTTTGCTGTTGACGGACCTCCTACTTTTAATTGATTGTCTATCTTTTTTATTGTTATAGCAGTATAATCATACAACTTGAAATAATCCTCTTGGCTTCCATCAAAAAAGCATGTTAGATTAGGTTCGTTCCATACCTCAAAATACCATTGTCTTACTTCATCTAAACCATATCTATCAATTAGATGCTTAATAAAATTATTCACTAAATCACACCATTCAGCAAAGTCTTTTGGTAAAGTAATGTTTCCGTTCCAATAAAATATTGTTTTATCACCACTTGCTAATGGTCTTGGCATAAAGCTTAGTTCAACAAATGGTTTTAACCCTATTTGAAGTATCTTATCATATATAGCATCAATAGTTCGCCAGTTATAAAGATTTACTTTTTTGTTGTTTTGCCAGTCAAAAATTTCAAAAATAACATTAATGTCATCATGAAAAATACCATGAGCACGAACATACTTAAAGCCTAATTCCTCTACTCCTAATTTATAATGCTCTAAAATATTCTCTTCTCTTAATACCATAAATGGTCTTTCTGATCCAAAACCCATTTCCCAAAAGTGAGTAAATGAACCTATTTCGTTTTTAAAATTTATTTTTGCATTCAAATCCATATTAAATGCCCCCAATATATATTTGTGATTTGTCAATTTTAAATCATCATATAAGAATTGTTGTAAGTGTTTGATTTATTGGTTTATGTCTTTAAATTTTCCTTTTTTATCAAAGTATCAATAAGTATTATGTTATTAAATTATTATATGAATTTGCCTATTGGTATAAACGAAAGCTAAACAAATAAGATGTGTCTTGAAATAGTCAGCGTAGTATCCTTACTATCACTGTATAGATTATCAAGTGATATTAATTATATTTTATATAATTTATGGCAAGAAAAATAAGAATGCTATATCTCGATATCATTGAAAATTATAAAATATTAATAGCTCATCAGAATAATTGATCTGATTTTGTCAAGTTATTTCACAGTAAAATATTTCCATTTATTGTTTATATTATTTATAGTGTCAATAATATCATTTTATGACTTTACTTAAATCCATTTTAGCATATATAACTCTATAAATTTCAACAACCTGTTCTTTAACTACATAAAATACTAAATAATTTCTGACAGGTAATATTCTATATTCATTTTCAAGAGGTTTTTCAGGCTGATATATCCTACATGAATATGGAAACTGTGCAAGCCTTGATATTGAAGTATCCAATGCATTAATTAAATCCATTGCTGCCTTTGGTTCTTTTAACTCATCTGCAATATGATACACAATATTAGATAAATCTTCACTTGCCAAAGGCAGGAATCTAATTTCATACTTCATCAGATTCCACCTTATTCGCAAGCCTTGCCCTTAATTCATTAAATACTTCTTCATGTGAAAAACGTTTATCGGTTGATTTTGCTTCCAGCTCGGCTTCTTTCAGCTTAAAGTAAATTTCACTTTCAAAATGTTTGTGTTCATAAGCTTCCATACTCATAACAACCATATCACCATAACCATTCTTGGTCAAAAATACTGGTTCTTGAGTTTCATGGACAATCCTTGATATTTCAGCAAAATTATTTCTTAAATCTGATACTGGTCTAATATGTGGCATACAATTATCACCTCTTTATTAGTTTAGCATAATTTTATCATAATTATGCTAAAACATCAATAAAACTATAAAAGTTATTATGTTTGTTGTAAAATAAAATTCAACAGAGCAAGAAAATATTGAAGCCATAACTACCTATTGTGTATGATATTAGCAGTCTTTGCAAACAATACTACCCCATATTAAATATTATTGGATAAATTAAAACATCTTATGCATAAGGTAATAATTTTTTGGTAATAATATATTAAAGAAAAATAAATTTCAGGCTAATTTTCTTACTAAGAAGAAGGTTAATTAATTTAAATACACAATTTACCGTACCAGCCACCAATAATCCTGCCTGCAATCCACAATATAATCAACATATACTATCTGATCCCTGATCTGGTATAATACAAGATAATATTTTTCAACTAACATCTTATGATATTTATTAGGTGGAATAAATTCTGCAGTAAGAAATGGGAATTGTTCAGGCATTATAGAAAGAGATTGAATAGCATCCATTAGATCGTTTTTTACTTTACGAGCAGCAGTAGGACTTTTCTCTGCTAAAAACTGTACATGTCCTGCTAACATTTGGCGGGCACGATCGGAAACAATCACCTTATATTGAACCTTCTTTTCCATGCTCCACCTCATCAATAATACTATCCAGATAGCTACTCAGTTCATCCGGCGTAACTCCAACACGCCCTGCCAGACGGTCTTCCTCAACAGCTAACAGTTCTTCACGTAGCTTCAACATTTTTTCGCGGCGGGTAAACGCTTCTATATCCATGACGACAAGATCTCCTTCGCCGTTTTTTGTAAGAAAAACAGGTTCTCCGGTAGACTTGCACAAAACCGCAATTTCATTGTAGTTTTGCCTGATGCTTGCGGACGGTTTAATCAGCATAATATCAGCCCCTTGTAGCAACATTTTAATTATATTATACTCATTTCATGCTATGATATCAATCAATTCTTCTTCCAATTGTGTTCATTTAAGACTCAAGTTAATTATAATAATGATTAAGAAATATGAAAATTGCTTTGCTAAATATAAATCACTACATCTATTAGTCCAAAATATAACTTAAAAGTAAATAAAGGTAAGCATTTCTGAAAAATTGCTTACCCTAACTATTACAAGCAATCAATTAATTTAATATCTGCTCCACTTATAGTACAAAGAAATTAAATACTTATTTTTTATGTTTCAATTTCATATCCCCCTGATCTTAGTATTGTTTCCCTCTCACCCAATTTTAGCTTTGCCTTTACACCAACAGGTAATCTTACTTTTATTTTTGAGTTAGCTCTGTTTCAATTAATAAATCTCTCTCCACAGTGGCTCATATATGATAATATAAAATATTCAAACTGCAATTCAAAATCTGGTTCAATAAGGTAAAATTATTTTAATAACAATATATGAGTAATATTTTTACAAATTATTTATATATCTCCTGTCAAACCGTTTTCTATGAGTAATTGAATTCTCATGTTCTTTTCTAAAAATTATATTTTGAAAGCTATCATTAACAACTTTTTTAATTACACTAAATACTCTTCTTCTTTGCTATTATCATTGATATATCTTATAACTGTCTTATTTGTTTTTAGGTCTATAATTAGTCGGCAGAATTTATTGTCTTTATGCCAAGAAAGCCTAATTTCATCTTTAGGACAATCCTCAATTACAAATTCTCCATCAAAGGCTTCATATTCATTCCTGAATTTAATTAGTTTTATTAGTCTTTGAACAACATCCTTTTTTAATGATTGTTCAACCTCTTCTACACTAAAATTATGACGGTTAATTTCCCTACCCTCACCTGTCCTTTTTACAGCCTCAAAATCATTCTCTCCTGCTAATAATCCTACATAATACACCTGTGGTATCCCTGGTGTGAAAAATTGTATGGCTCTTGCTGCCAAATATGCATTGTCATCACAGTCAAGGATAGAATAATATGAACACCTGATTTGATGAACATCAAACCCATCTTCTGATTTATGTTCATCTGATAATATTAAGCTAAGGTTTGCACCTCTTTTTACACAAATATCAACTACTTCTCTTGCTTCTTTAGTATCAATTAAACCATCTGTATCAGGTTTTATAGGAATGCCATCATGGCAATCAAGCATAGTAAATTGTTTTGCGGGGCGGTTTTTTAGGTATTGGTATAGTTTTTCATTAGTTTTGTTCAACATTGTATATAAAACAGTATAAGGTAATATAAAATCATAAATCCAAAAGCCATGTTCAGCTAATTTATATTGTATTGAATAATGTGAATGAACCTCAGGCAGAAGCTCAATCCCATATGAGTCTGCCATTTTCTTAATCCAATTAAGGAATTCATATATTTCTGGCTCTACAAAAAAGCAACTTGTTCCAAGCTTTTTAATTACGTATCCTACTGCATCAAGTCTTACTATCTTGACATTATTTTTGCTAAAATTCTCGAATATATCTTTGAAAAGCTGTTTTACTTTTTCAGATTTCACATCCAGGTCAATTTGTTCTGAAGGGTCTTGTTTACCAAATGTAGTCCAAACCTTTTCTTCTTCACCTGTTTCCTCTATCTTAAATATTGAATATGGACGCGGTCTTCTTAAGAAAATTTTGTTTATATCATCTTGAACAGGATTTCCATCTTTCCAGATTTTGTCCAATGTAATAAACATATCTGCATATTCAGATTTTCTACCTTTTTTTAAGAAATCCTGAAAGTATTCTGACTGCTTTGAAATGTGATTTACCATTAAATCAAGTAGTATGTCAAACCTCTCTCCAATACTACTTATATCATCCCATGTACCAAATGATGGTTCTATTTCAAAATAGGTCAATGGAGCAAATCCTCTGTCCCCAGATGACGGATATGGTGGTAAAATGTGAACCCCACCTTTGAATACATCTAAAAAATATTTATTAAGTATTCTGTTAAGTTGCTTTAAGTCCCCTCCTAAAGAGTCAGGATAAGTGATAAGCTGTACTTTATTCTTAACTGCCATATATAAAATCCTCCTTTTCTAAAGCTGGAACTTTATTTGATATGTAGGTATGCTATTATTTTACATATTATCATTAATATATATTTATAAAAATTCAATATATCCAATATAATTATTTATTCAATAATCTCTACGTAATGCTGTTTAGTTACATTTTCCTAAATATATCACTTTCATTATATCATAATATAATAATCTTACTACTTTGTTTATTTTTATAGAAATTAATTTATTTAGTTTAAAGTAATTATTAACTTTTTATAGAATAATTTAGTATTTATTTTACAAGCATTATTTTCAAGAATGTTAGTTGTAAAATTAAATGCAACAGGGTAAAAAAATATTGAAGCCATAGCCACCAACTGTGTATGATATTAGTTGTTAAGACAAAAACATGCACAGGAGGGTGAACTATGGCTCATAATAATAATACCACAAGAAGAAGAAAGTTTAAACATCTAAGTGAAGCTGAACGAGGAACGATAGAAAAGCTAATAGAAGTAGGACTAAGCATAAGAGAAATAGCAAAAAGATTTATGACAATATATTTCAGTTTCTCTTAAGGGAATCTGGAATATATTGTCATATAATATCATACACAGTTGCTGTTCTAATTAATTTGTAATTTCCAGTTACTTTTAAAAAAGTGTTGCATTTAACATTGCAATTTAGAACCTTAAAATTTTTCTCGGAATTTTTATTAAAACTTATTTACATACGTATTAGTACGTGTTAATATATAATTATTATGAAGGGATGATATGAAACCAAAGGAGTTAATAAAGATACTGAAAGCTGAAGGATGGAACATAGATAGAATACAAGGTTCTCATTACATTCTAAAACATCCAAGCAAACCTGGAAGGCCTGTAATCCCCTACCACAATAAAGATCTAAAACCGGGAATTCTAAACAGTATCCTCAAACAAACAGGGTTAAAATAAAAACCCTAATATGAGGGTATTTTAAATAATATATAGAAGTGGAGGTATTAAAATGGCTAAGTATGTTTATCCAGCAATATTTCAAACAGAAGATGTAGGTGGTTACTCTGTATCATTCCCTGACCTTTTAGGGTGTAATACAGAAGGAGACAGCCTTGAAGAAGCGATAGAAATGGCCAGAGACGCTTTAGGCCTTTATATTTACTCTCTTGAAGAAGATAAAGTACCAATACCAATTCCCTCTAAGCCTGAGCAAATACAAACAATGCCCGGGCAATTTGTTACTTTAATTGATATTGATATGATAGAGTATCGCAAAAAACATGATAATCGTTCAGTTAAAAAAACACTTACTATACCAGCTTGGTTAAATACTATTGCAGAAAATAATAATATTAACTTTTCTCAGATTTTACAAAATGCCTTAATTGAACATCTCAACTTAAAAGATATACAAAAATAATAATGACGTTTCAAAAGAGAGAAGTACTTTAAATACACAAAATAATATACACACCCTGTTACCAATAATAAAATTTTTCTATTCTAAAACCCTATTTAATTAGCAAGGGGCTATCCACTTATATAGGATTTAGCCCCTTATTTACAATTATTTATCTTTAATGTTTTTTGTAAAAGAAAAAGTAATTTATAAGTGATAATCTGCTTTTCATTTTAGTTTCTCAAACTCAAATTCAAAACTTCCAGAACCTACTAATATTTTATATACGTCATCTTCATTAGAAATATCTAATACCCCTTCATTTTTAATACCTTTTAATGTATCTTTTACTATGCCCTCTAAAACAATCTCGGCTTGTGTATTTACAGGTACTTTTACTTTTAATGTTATTTTTTTGTCATCTCTGTCCCAATCTACAATAATATCTCCATAGATTGATTTATATCTTAATTTTACATAATCAAAATATTCAAAATATGGGGCAATTAAAATCTTTTTATATCCCGGCTCAATTAAATCTAATCCCCCAATAACCTTATACATCCATTCGCCAATAGAACCATATGCATAGTGATTGAATGAATTCATGTCAGCACTCCAAAAGCTGCCATCCTCCTTAATACCATCCCAATGCTCCCATATTGTTGTTGCAGCTTTTGTAACCTGATATAGCCAAGAAGGATAATCTTTTTGTAGTAATAACTTTAGAGCTATATCATTTCTTCCATATTTAGTTAATACATGGCAAAGATACGGAGTGCCTACAAAACCAGTTGTTAGATAATACTTATTTTCTTCTAAAAGTTTTATTAGTACATCCACATTTCTCTTAATATGTTTTTCTTCTAACAAATCAAACATCAATGCCAAAATATATGCTGTCTGTGTATTTGAAATAAGTCTACCATTAGGGGAAACAAATTCTTTCCTAAATTCCTCAATAATATTTCTATAAAGTTTAGAATACTCTATAAAATCATTTTCATATCCTAATACCTTTGCAGCATTTGAAAGTATCCAAGTAGAATATGCATAAAATGCTGTCGCTACTAAATAGCTACTTTTGAATGTTATATTCATGATGTTTATTGAAAGGAGGTGTTTAATAATATTAATAATTTATCCTTATTTTAACTTCTCAGGTGAAAATACTATTGAAGCAAAGTTTGGATGATTAAAATCTAAGTTTCCATGGTTATAAACATATGCATTATATTCTTTAAAAAATGGATGATCAAATGGTTTTGATTTATTTATATCAATATTTAAAGCACATTCTAAGAAATCATCAATCCTTCTTTTGGGTAATAAGTCTAGGTTATGAGATGTAAGGAAATAATTAAAGTCTAATTCTTTAATCTTTCGTAAAGTGTTAATATACGCACTTAAGTTTGCTGCATATTTATCAAATAACCACAAAAATGGATTTGCTGCATCACCTGTTAATAATAGCTTCCTTTCTTTTATAAATAATCCTATCGAACCTCTTGTATGTCCCGGCATTCCTATTACTTCAACAGTTATACCACCTAAATTAAATACTGTTCCCTCATCTATTTCTTTTAGGTTACCAGGACCACCTTTTAAATATTCGTTTTCGTCCTGTTCAATAGAAATTCCTTCTTCTTTAGCTAAAGTGAGTCTTTGCATCCTTTTTTCTTCTGAAGTATGATCCAAACAAAGTTCAATGTCTTCCTTATGTATAAAAACCTCATCAAATTGATAATTTCCTGATGCATGGTCAACATGCCCATGCGAATTTATAACCTTATAAGGCAGGTCAATAAATTCGTCAATAAATCTTCTTAAATTACCCATTCCGTATGAAGTATCTAATAGAATAGCCTCATCTTTCCCTACAATTAGTGTAACAAAAACATTTAACCTATCTTTAATATGATATATGTTCTCAACTACATTAAAAACTTCAAAAAAATTTCTCATAAAATATCATTCCTCCAATTTTTTATAAATTTCATAAAATGTTAAACTCATATAAGATAACCTCATGTGGAGACATCTTTTCTGTTATCAAATATTCTTGTTCAATATCTTGTATTAATGTAACTATTAGTGGTTGAGATTTATTATTTATATATTCGATTTCCTCTTTTGTAAAATACTCTGGAGCCCCCATTTTAATCCATGTGTCAAATGCACTACCATGATTTTGATTGACATAATACTTTCGAATATTGTATTTTCCGCTTTTAAAACCTTTTAGTGATAAATTTATCTCTTTATAGAAGTTATCTTTAAATACATTATACCTTTCCCGAATATTTATATTTGAAAGGTCTCTATTACAATATAGCTTATCAAAATGGCAATAATTGAAAAGTAATACCTGATAGCCTTTACAACTGGATGTAACATAATAATATTCACCTGAATCTATTACCTTGGTACCTAATTTATTTAATAGCCAATAAGCATAATACCCTGCTTTTTTAATTCCATTAATAGTAAAAAAACCTAACCCCCCATGAAATGTTTCCTTTGGAACATGAATTTCTTCTATAAAATCAGTAAATGTCCAATATCCTAAACCCTCAACTTTGTCCATATTCTGAGTAATATTTTTTGTTATAAAGGCTGCTTTATAACATGTATCATTAGTGAGATCTCTATGCCATGTTGTAGAATTCCATTCTGTAATATATTTATCTATATTTTCCATGTTATATTCTTTTAATAATAAATTAATCCTATTTATAAAATCAGATAAATAGTTTTCATTCTCTGAAATAAGAGACATAGAGATATCTGTCTTTGTTATGTAACCAGTTCTAAGAGGATAACAATGATAAGTTATAAAATCAGGTTTACAAGAGTTTTCCAAACAATATTTAATAAAATCTCTGACCCATGTGAAATTTTCATCATCAATCCTTACAAAAGACGACCCACCTACTTTTAAATCTTTTGAAATTGATTTTAATGTATCATAGGTATTTTTATATAATATAAAGTAGTCTTCCTCTTTATCAAACCAAAATAAATTAGTAAAATCAGCCTCGTTCCAAACTTCAAAATACCACTTTTCTATTTCTTTTTTCCCATACATAAAAATTAAATGATTAATAAATTCCTTTATTAGTAAATTCCATTTGTTAATATCATATGGCATACTAATTATACTTTTTCTATAAAATATGGTATTATTGGTTTTTGCAAGTTTTGAAGGCATAAATCCAAGCTCTATAAAAGGCTTTAATCCAATACTTAATATAAAATCAATCACTCTATCAATATATGAAAAATTAAATATTGGATTATTATTTTGGTCTTCATTATAAACCATCATTTCATCATCAAAAATTCCATGGAATCTTATATACTTAAAGCCAATTTCTTTTTGAATTATTTGTAACTGTCTTTGAACTTCTGCAAAAAGTATATCTTTTGCTTTTCCGACTGTAAGAAGTGTCTTCCATTTATGGTATATCTTTTCGGGATGTTTTTGTAAATCTATCTCATTTGTAATCTTAATAGTTCCTTTATCATCCTCAATTGAGCTATCAGTTAAGTTTAAATACTTAAAAAGTGCCTTATAAACATTTGTATTATCCACTTCAAAATAATTTGCAATCTTATTACCTTCAGTAATAGACGATTTTAAAAACCCTTGTGAGTTCTTTCTATATTGGCTTGGAGTAATATTATAATATTCCTTAAATATATTTAAAAATGATTTTTCATTTGGGAATCCATTATTAAGAGCTATTTGAATAATAGGTAAATCAGTAAAAATAATATCTTTTACTGCATGTTCTAACCTTTTTTTATTAATATAATCTCCAATTGTTATACCAACATATTTTTTAAAAAACTTGGATAGATAATGAATTGTTAAATACTCTTTATCAGCTATATCCTGAAGCGAAATATCCTTATTATAGTTTTCATCAATATAGTTTATAATTCTTGTTAATCTTTCCAAAAATTTTTTACTATTATCTTGCTTATTTATTCTCTTTTCGGTAACCTTAAAGTATTTTATTAATATGTATACTAAATTTAGTAAAAGGCTTTTGACTTTAAGCTCATACCCTTCTTGGTCCTTAATTTTAAACCACATCATCTCTGCTAATATTTTTCTAATTATATTAAAATTGTGTTGTTCTTCTTGGTTGTATAAAAATGATTTGCAATTAAAAATAATATTATCACTGTTAGAGCAATTCTCTTTAATAAAATCAGGTGAAATTTGTAATACCAAAATAAGGTTATTATCTCCAGAAAGAATTGTTGTATGTATTTCATTTGAGTTTATAAGTATTATATCTTCTTCTTTGAGTTCATATCTATTTCCATCAACTACTATGTTTACTGTTCCAGACAAGATAAATAAAAGCTCAATACTTTCATGCCAATGGTTTTGGACATAATTAACGCTATGTACAAACATTCTCATTGGAAGGTTATTGCTAAATTCAATAGTTTCATATATATAGTTTACTTTATAATCACTATCTGTTTTAGATTTATTCATTAAATTTGGTATAAACACTATAATTACCTCCATACTTTTTTGGAGAAGATATATTTAAATTGTATAATAAAAAGAGCTAATAAAAAAGTATCTCATCTATAAAAAGATGAGATACTTTTTTTGGTTATACCTTAAATACCTCCATAGCACTCTCAAGTTCTTTAGAAAGAACTTGTAAACTCTCAGCAATACTACTTAATTCCTCAATTGCTGCTAACTGCTCTTGCGTTGAGGCTGCAACCTCCTGTGTTGAGGCTGCTGTTTCTTCTGAAATTGATGAGATACTTTCAATTCCTTTTGTTATCATATCTTTGTCATTATCAATTGCTTTAATATCTTTATATATTTCTGCTATTTTATTTGATAAATCAATTATTGATTTTGAAATTGTATTAAATGATTCAGATACATTTAATACTGATTTTGTCTGGTCATTTATTATTGTTTCAACATTTGATGCTGCTATTTCTGCTTCTTTTGTCTGATTTATAATTTTTTTCAATAAATCCTCTATATCTTTTGTTGAGTTTTTTGATTGATCAGCTAATTTTCTTATTTCTGTTGCCACAACTGCAAAGCCTCGTCCATAATCACCAGCTTTTGCTGCTTCTATCGATGCATTTAATGCTAAAAGTTTTGTCTGTTCTGATATGCTACTTAATAACTGTATTATTTTCCCTATTGATTTTGTATGATCACCAAGCATTTTTGTAATATTTATTAGATTAGTTGTTAATTTATAATTTTCATCTGTTTTAATGTTTAATGTCTCAACTACATGCATACCGTTAATTGACATATTAGATATGTTATTAGATAGTTTATCCATTTCACTTGATGCTTTTACGACCGAATTTATCCTTTGACTAAAGTTTGATACATTTTCTAATATTTTACTTGCATCATCGGCTTGTTCACCAGCACCTTGAGCTATATTTTGTATAGCTTTTGCAATTTCATTAGATGCCTTTGTATTTTCATCTGAAATTGAAACAAGTGATGAAATTGTAAAATTAGCCTTATTAATCATTTCTTTGCCTTTTAAGATTAACTCTCTTATATTTACAGCCATTTTGTTATAACTATTTGATAGTTCTCCTATCTCATCATCTCTTTTTACATCAATCTTCATTGTTAAATTACCTGAAGCTGCTACACTTAAAGCGTTTGTTACTGTCTTTATATCATTTGTAATATTTATAACGAAATATATACCTATAATTAGAGCTAATAATGTAAATACTAATGTTACTAATATTATTATTAGCATAAGCCATTTTGCTGATGATACTATGTCCGAAAGAGGTACAACACCAATATACTTCCAACCACTTTGATTTGATATAGTATAATTTATTAAGATATTATTATTACTAATATTATAGTTAAATGTTCCTTCTCCTTTTTTGTTCTTTATTTTATTATTAATTCTTGATAATATATCTTTTCCAAGCATTATTCTATTTTTCATATCACTTGGAGTTATTATCTTTCCACTTGGAGTTATAATTGCTACATATCCGTTTTTTGATAGTTTATTTCTATTTAATGATTCTTTTAAAGCTTCTTCGCTAATATCTATTAATAAAACACCTTTTACTGCATTTGTAGAATTATCATTAAATGATCTACCTAATGAAGATGCATAAGAAGATAGTTCCATATTATTTTCTTTTAAAACACTATCAAAATTATCATAATGCTTGTCTACCCATAAAGGTTCTCCCTCTTTTTCTATTATTTCTTTATACCATTTTGAATTCTTTATTTTTGTAAAATCAAGTGCATATGTAAAATCATTAGGGTATAATATAGAAGTTTGGTCGTCTGTCAAAATATAAACACCAGAACAGAATTTATTTATGACTTGTACATTACTAACTAATTTTTGAACATTTTTTTGTGCGTTTTCTCTTTCTTCTTCTGTATTGATAAGATTTGAAGAATAATATTTAATAAACATATCATTTGTTACTATCTGAAGTGACATATCTTGTGTAAACTTTAAACTTGAATCGTAATAATCTGCTGATGATTTGACTGCTGAAAATATACTATCCTTTGTTTTATTAACAAGAGAATTATATGACATTGTAACTGCAACTGCATCAATAATTATTATTGGTATTAGAATAAGTGCTATAATAAATATTACAAATTTTCTTGTGAGTTTACTTTTCTTGATATCTTTTAAAAAAACAAAAAGTTTAATCTTATTATCCAAATAAATCCCCACCTTTTTTTATTAAAAACCCCCCATTAATTATAAAAATCATGTTATTTTCAATAATATATATAATTAAAATTTAATATTATAATTATCTGTTAATTATTTATATTTTATTTCAGCCCATGATAGGCAAAAACCTAATCATGGGCTTTATGATATTTAGCTTTATAGATCCCATTTTCTCATTATAACCGGCACATCTGAAAGTAGCTTCTTGGTATACTCGTGCTTAGGATTCTCAACCACCTCATCTGCTGTCCCTTGCTCTACTATCTCTCCTTTATTCATCACAAGCAGCCTATCGCTTGTGTAATATGCTAACCCTATATCATGGGTTATGAATATTATTGTCATATTATAACTGGTTCTTAAACTCATCAAATAGTTTAGTATTGATACCCTCGATGATGCATCTATCATCGATGTTGGCTCATCTGCTATCAGTATATCTGGCTTTAATAGTATTATCCTGGCTATCATTATCCTCTGCCTCTGTCCACCGCTTAGTTCAAATATCTTCTTATTAAGTAGCTCATTCGGGTTTAACCCAACTGTTTCTAATGCATTTCTTATCTCCTTCTCCCTTTCTTCCTTCCCTACTTCCTTATCCATTAATCTATATGTGTTATTTAACACCCTGTGCACTGAATAGAATATGTTAAATGATGAAAATGGGTCTTGGAATACTGCCTGTACATGCTTCCAATAATTTAGGGCTTTCTTCCTATTCTTAAACTTTGAGATATCTTCTCCTTTATATAGTATCCTTCCACTTGTGGGCTCTAAAAGCCTTAATATCATCCTGGCTACTGTTGTCTTACCGCTTCCACTCTCTCCTAATAATGATATTATCTCTCCCCTTCTTACCTCAAAGTTTACATCCTTTACCGCTATTACCTTGTTACTCCCTGACCCAAATTCCCTTCTTAAGTTCTCTACCTTTAATAATATCTCTTTATTTTTTACTTCCTCTTGCCTTGTTTTGTTTACTGCATTCTCCAACACCATATCTGTCTCCCACCTATACTTTTTACTTCGGGTTCCCTCTCCTCACATATCTTCATCTTCTTATCCTTACTACACCTCGGGGCAAACCTGCATCCTTTAGGTGGATTCTTTAAGTCCGGAGGTACACCCGGTATCCCTTCTACCCTCCTTGCCTTCATCTCAGGCTCAGGTACTAACATGGATGCCATCAATGCCTCAGTATATGGATGCATTGGTTTAAATATCACATCCTCTGTTGGCCCTATCTCCACTATCTTCCCCGCATACATTATTGCTATCCTTGTTGTAAAATGCCTGAGTAGCGGCAACTCATGGGTTATGAATATTACACTCTGTATTATCTGCTTCTTTGTTAACTCCACCAACATCCTTATTACGCTCTTTTGTGATGATACATCCAACGCTGATGTCGGCTCATCGGCTACCAATATCTTTGGATTTAATAACGTTGATATCATTATTATTGTCCTCTGCTTCATTCCCCCGCTCAATTGGTGTGGGTATGCCTCTAATACCCTCTCTGGTAACCCCAAACTTATGGCTCTCTCCTTGGCTTCCTTTAGTATCTCTTCCTCTTCCTTCTCTGGATAATGTTCCTTCATTATATCTACTATCAATCTCCTTACCCTCTGTGTCGGGTTTAATGAATTCATTGCCCCCTGTGGTACTACCGATAATATGCTCCCTTTTATCTCTTTCCTTATCTCCTCTTTGCTCATGTTCACTACGTCTTTTCTGTCTATATATATCTCCCCTTCCTTTATGTACAAAGGTGGGTTTATATTAAATGACAGCACGCTTGCTAATGTGGATTTCCCACATCCGCTCTCACCGGCTATCCCCAATATCTCTTTCTCATTTAACTCAAGGCTTACCCCATCTACTGCCTTTACATCTATTCCTTCATCTAACTTGTAATATGCCCTTAAGTTCCTTATGGTTATTAATTCCCTAGTTACATTTATTACTTCACTCATGATCTTCTCAACCTCGGATTAAAAATTTCGTCCATACTGGAGTTCATACACATCAATGAAAATGTTGTTAATGATAAGAACAATACCGGTGGTATGAATGCCCACCATGCTCCTACCCTTACCGATTCCCATAACAATGACCAGTGCAACATTACTCCTAATGATATTGTGTTAAATGGCCCAAGCCCTAACATACTGAGTGTTGCCTCATTCATTATTCCACTTGCAAATTGAAGTATAAATGCCATGGCTATGTATGAAAACATATATGGTATTACATCTAATATGATTATCTCTATACTCCTAAATCCTGATATCTTTGCCAGGTCTATATGCTCCCTTGTCCTTAAACTTGATGCCTGTGCCCTTACTGCTCTGGCTGTCCACGGCCAGCTTGTTACTCCTATGATTAGTGCCATTGTCTCAAGTGACCTTGTCTTTATGGCTATTGACAACAGTATCAATATTACTATCGTAGGTATTGTTATTACTACATTGGTAAATCCCATCAATACCTCCTCTAAAGTCCCTCCTTTATATCCTGCTATTGCCCCTATGCTCACTCCTATTAATGTTGCTATTATTCCTCCTAAAAACCCTATTATCAATGACGTCCTGGTACCATGCATTAACTCGGTTAAAACATCCCTACCTAAATTATCTGTCCCTAATACATACTTGTTTGATGGTGCTGTAAATAACCCTCCTACTGTGTCAAATGGATTTCGGCTATTTATTATCGGCCCAAATATACCAAATAACAGCACCATTACAAATAGTACAAAGCCTAATATGAATCTCTTGTGCCTGAATAATGTCTTTATTGTCCCCATCATCTCTCACCCTCTTGTGCTGCTCTTATTCTTGGGTCTATAAACCCGTATGCTATCTCTACTAAAAAGTTTGCTAATAACACTGCTACCGTTATAAACAGGGTACATCCCTGTATCAATGGGTAGTCTACCTGCCTTACTGCTGAAAATAATAAACTCCCTACTCCAGGATATGAAAATACTGTCTCGGTTATCAATGCCCCTGCCATCATGGTCCCAAATGATAATGCAAGCCCTGTTACCTGTGGTAACATCGCATTCCTGAACACATACCTTATTATCTTCTTATCCTTTAATCCAAGTGTCCTTGAATAGTTTACATAATCTGTTGTAAGCTCATATAACGCCATCTGTCTCATCCCTATCGCCTGCCCACCTATTGCTACTAACACCAACGAACTAAACGGCAGTATGTAGTGGGTGAGTACATTCCCTATAAAGTCTAATGAAAATGATGGCATAAATCCAAAGTCATATCCTCCTCCTGTTGGCAGCACCGGCCATTTTACTGCAAATAGGTATAGTAGTATTATTGCTAAACAGTAATAGGGTATGTTTGAAAATACCAATGATGTTGTAAATACTACTCCATCAAACTTCTTTCCCTTGTATGCACTAAATGCTCCAAGTAAGTTCCCTATTATCCATCCTATCAATATTGCTGGTATCTGTAGCCCTAATGTCCATGGCAATGCCTCTTTTATTAAATCTATTACCTTACCTGGATACAACATAAATGATGTCCCTAAATCCCCTCTTAGTATATTCCTTAAATATGCAAAATACTGCATTATCAATGGCTTATCAAGCCCAAACTCCTTCATGTATGTTTCATATAGCCTCTTTACTGCATCTCCTTGCAGTGCTCCTCCTCTTGTTAGCTGGCTTATTATTACCTGCACTGGATTCCCGGGTATTAATCTCGGTAAGAAAAAGTTTAGGCTTATTGCTATATATAGGGCTAATAAATACCATGCTACCTTCCTCATTAAATATTGTCCAAATTTCGATTTCATTTTCGTCTCCCCTGACACATATTAATATTATTTAGGGAAGGGAGATAATATTTCTCCCTTCCCTATTAATCAAGTTAGAAACCTATTTTATTTCTTTGGTTTAATCTTGTAAAGAAGTTGAACACCAGCATAGTTATGTTGTGGTGGTGCTGTCGGGTTCTTTTCATTCGGGAAGTTAGTCCAATATGTTTCGTTATATTCATAGAACTCCCATGGTCTATATTCAAGTGGTATTATTGGTATATCTTTCATATATAATATATTAAGTTGTCTGTATATCTCTGTTAACTTCTTTGTATCCTGTGTTGATGCTGCCTGATCAAGTAACTTCTCTGCTTGGGCATTTTTATATCTTCCCCAGTTCCAGTATGCTACTTGCCCTGCCGGTGGTACTCCTCTTGATTCCATTACATCCCTGAATCTTATCCATGGATGTGCTGGTGAATATCCACCTCCTGGTGTCCACATCAATATATCAAAGTTCCCATTATCTCTGTGGTCTGCTACTACTGGAAATTCTGGATATGATGTTCTTATATCAAATCCTACCTTCTTCGCACTCTCTGCTACTACCTCTAATGATGTCATCCAGTCTGTCCATCCATACGGACATTCAAGTGTTATTGGTCCAAGCCTTGTTCCATCTGGTAATACGTATACCCCGTCGCTGCCTTTCTTTGCTTTTAGTTCTTTTTCTAATATCTCTACTGCCTTCTTTGGATCATACTTCCATCCGTATTTCTCTACATCTGCTTTGTTGTAGAACTTCTTCTCTGGTACTCCTACTGGTATTATCAAGCTTGATGATACTGGCTGTGAATACCTTGACATTGCTGTCTCTGCTATCTTCGCATAGTTTATTGAATATGCTAATGCTCTTCTTACTAATGGGTTATTGAGTGGCTTCTTGTTTACATTGATTATCAATGATGGTATTGATGCTGGTACGTGATATGGAACATTCTTATACCATGTACCCACTGGTAACTTCTTGTCTTCCCACATCTTCCATATCTGTGGGCAGAATTGTTGTGATAAATCTATTTGTCCCTTTTCTAATGCTAAGTTGCCTGCATCGTTACTCTTGAATATTGGATGTACAATATATGTTGGAGCTGGTTTACCAAAGTACTTAATTCCCCAGTAATTATCATCCCTTACTAATACTATCTGTGATTGATTGTAGCTAAGAAGTTTATATGGACCTGAGCCGACTGGTTTTAGGTTTACTGCTTGAGTTACTGCATTCTTCTTTTCGATTGGTTCCCATACATGTTTTGGTACTATACGAATTGTGCTTATATAGTTCTCTACCATTGCTTTATGTGCTTTCTTTGGATTTAGCTTCATCTCAATTGTTAAATCATTCAATGCTTTACATGATGTGATGTAATCCCAAATTGGACTGTATGATACTGCTACCTTCTTACCTAGGTTTATTGTGTACTCTACGTCTTTAGCTGTAAGGGGCTTTCCGTCCTGCCACTTTGTACCTTTACGAAGGGTTATTACTAATGTAAGGCTGTCTTTCCACTGATACTTCTCTCCTATCAATGGGTCCAAATTACCTGTGATTAGGTTAAATGAGAATAGTGTTTCATAAATGTACGAATTGCTTCCAATTGGCCACGCTGGGCTTGTGTTGAATGGATTGAAGTTTGTTGGTGGTCCCCATTGGAAACCTGCAACATAAAGGGTATTCTTCCGGGTCATCTTTTCGCCTGCAATTGCAAATGACATGGCAAGTGAAACTAAAAATATCACTGCAACTGCTAATGCTACCAACCTCGTAAGCTTTTTACTCCTTTGCATTCTAAAAAGCCTCCCCTTTCTTTATTTTATTTTATTCTAATAATCATGGCAAAACCATGTTGCCAACAAACGTAACAATGATATGTAATTATTAATATTTGAAATGTTGTATAAATTCTATCACTGTCATTTTTAATTGTCAATGTTAAATTATTATATTATAATAAAATGTTAATTAATTTTAAAATTATTTTTGTTTAATTTGATTATTACAATAAAATTTATACCCTTTTTTATTGTAAAATAACCAGTTATTTAATATATTAAAGATTTTTTTTCTTAATAATATTGAACATTTTTGACAATATAAAAGTTAATTATGAACAATTTAAAGCTTATCATAATTTCTAATTTATATAATTTTATTAATAATGATATGTTTGTTATATATAATTTATAATAATATAGTAATATTAATTTCATTTTATAATAATTTTACATAATAATTAAATAGACTTTTTGGACTTTGTTTTAAAAAAATGTCTTATTTTTATAATTATAAAGATGCGAGATTTTATGTATATAAAAAATTAATTGTTATATTGAGGTGATTATTTTTTTGAATAATTTAACATAAAAAAAGAGCTACCTATTATAAGAAAATCATAGGTAGCTCTTTTTTATTTATGGATTAAGCTTGTGTCCTTCAGCTTTTAAATGATCAATTATTTCTTGAACATATCCAAATGCAAGGCCTACAACTGTATCAGCACCACCATAATAAATAGCAAGTCTTCCTGTGTCTTGATCACAAAGTGCTGCACATGGGAATGCAACATTTGGAACATCACCAACACATTCATAAAGTGTTTGTGGTGACATCAAATAGTCTTTTGATCTATATTTTACTATCCAAGGCTTTTCTAAATCAAGCAAAGCTGCTCCAAAACTATAAACATAACCATTACATGAGAGAAGAACACCATGATATATAAGTAGCCATCCTTCGCTTGTCTCAATTGGAGTAGGACCAGCACCTATCTTTAATGATTGCCAACCACCCCAATGATGACCTGCTCCCATAACATATCTATGGCAGCCCCAGTGAATCATGTCTGGACTTTCGCTGTAAAATATATCACCAAATGGTGTATGCCCATTGTCAGATGGACGGCTTAACATTGCGTATTTCCCATTTATCTTTCTTGGAAATAAAACACCATTTCTATTGAATGGCAAAAATGCATTTTCTATTTGATAAAATTTCTTAAAGTCATAAGTATAACCAATACCTATTGTTGGACCATAATATCCATTACACCATGAAATGTAATATTTATCTTCAATTTTTGTTACCCTTGGATCATATTTATATGAGCTTACAAGAGGGTCTCTTGTCTCTTGTATAAAATCAATTGGATCTTCTGTTAAAACCCAGTTATATCCATCTTCGCTATAACCAGCATGTACATTCATTGATCTTTGTTTGTCATCTACTCTGAAAACACCAGCAAATTTTCCGTTGTAAGTAACAACAGCACTATTGAAAATACTATTTGACCTTTTTATATGGTCTCTTTTAATAATTGGGTTTTGAGAATATCTCCAAACAAGATCCTTTGACCCTTGTGGCCTATCCTCCCAAGGAATATTTGGAATTGATTCTGTAAAAATCTTTAATTCTCCCATTATTATTCTCCTTTCATAATTAAAATTGTTTATTTAAAATGATAAGTTTACTGTGTAATATGATTAGACAGCATATGTAATCATTTTATGCATTTAAATATATTATACAATTACATTTGCAATAAAACAACCAGAAATTTTAAATATTTTATATTAAAAATTAAATAAAATATTTTACAAATAATTTTACATTTAAATTTACAAAATAAATAGACTGCCTTTTTATTTAATTTAATATGACAGCCTATTTATTTTATAAAATAATAAAAAAGTTTACCTCATTGTTTTGTATTAAAGCTTTTTCTATACTGATTAGGGGTCATGTTACAGTATTTTGTAAAGCATTGAATGAAATAATCTGTATCATTATAACCAACTTTTTGAGATATCTCATAAAGTTTCATATCAGTGGTTTTTAAAAATTTTTTTGCTTCTTCAATTCTTATTTTCTGTAGATATGAATTAAAATACATACCATAATGCTTCTTAAACAGTTGACCTAAATATGCAGGGTGAATAAAGTGTTTTTGTGCAACATTTTTTAATGTAAGATTTTTATTATAATTTTCTCTAATATATCGTTCAAGTTCTAAAAGTATTCCTTTATTGTTTTTTATATTCCATTGCTTCAGCTTTTTAGATATATTAATAAGAACCTCTCTTAATCCTTCATTAACCATATCAATATTTGTAAAGTAAAACTGTTTTTTTGAAAATGATTCTATTTCGTTTTCAATGTAAAATCCTAATTTGTTAAAATATGTTGAAATTGATATAACAATATAATTAATATACGCCTTTACTAAATCAAATGATATTTTATTTGTCTTAATGCTATCTAACATGTCATTAATAATATTGGTTATTTGATTTTCAGCATCTTCAGATTCAATTGCTTCAATTATTCTTTTATCATATTCTTTACTATATAGTGCATCTTTAATGTTATTTGAAATATAACTATATTCAATAATACCTAAATTTTTATAAAATGTTGCAAAATTTAACGAATATAAACTTTCATAAATAGCATTATCAATATCCTCTATGTCATTAAAACTATTAGAAAGTGCAATTACAATTTCATTTAAGAAATTCAATTTATTTATCAATACTTCCAATACCTTTTCAAAATGCTGTTTTTCTTTTGAAAGAATAAAATATTTACCTTCATTTTCTGTTAAATAATATATGTTTTTTATTCCTAAATTTAGTAATGTATAATCTACTTGTTGTAATATGTTATCTATTTTTTCATCTGGGAAATTATTAAGCCACTTCAGAATATCTTTAAGATAAATAATTCCTAAGTAATACCCATCATATAGATTAATATTATTGCTTAATATTCTATTTTTTATATCCTCTTTCAATTTTTCAGATTGAAAGGTATTAGATTCAATGTTTATACTCTTCTTTTTTAATTTTGATTTAATTTTTAACAAAGTATCTATCAGTTCTTCTTCTTCAACAGGTTTTAATAAATAGTTACTAACACCATATCTTAAAGCTGTTCTTGCATATTCAAAATCTGCAAAACCACTAATAACAATAATTTCTGGTGCAGGGTAAATATTTTCTTTCACTCTTTTAATTAATTCCAAACCGTTTATTATTGGTATTTTTATATCAGTTAATAATAAATCAACCTGTTCTTTTATAAGAAAGTTTAAAGCCTCTTGACCATCCTCAGCTTCGCCAATTATCTTAAAGCCATAACCTTCCCAATCTATTATATTTTTTAACCCTTCTCTCATAAACATTTCATCTTCTACCAAAAAGACTTTAAACATTGTCATTCTCCCATATAAAAGGTATTTTAATTATAACATTCACACCACCAAGCTCATTATTCTTAATATCAAATTCAAATTTATCATCAAAGAATAAATTAAGTCTTTTATAAATATTCTTAAGACCTATATTTTGGCCATTATTATTGTTATTCTTAATATCATCAATAAGCTTATAAAGATATTGTTCTTCTATTCCAATACCATTATCCTTGCTTATTATGTATATGTTGTTACCATTTTCATATATATCTATTGTTACAATGCCTTTATCTTTACTATTTTCAAGGCCATGAACACACGAGTTTTCAACTAAAGGTTGAAGTGTCATTTTTGGTATTTTTGCCTTCATTGCTTTTTCTTCTACAAAAATATTAAATTCTAATTTATCTCCAAATCTATACTTTTGTATCTCAAGATAATCCTTAACTGCTGCAATTTCTTCACTTATTTGTATTAAATCCCTCTCCCACCTAATAACCCTTTTTAGAATTTTCGCTAAAAGTTTAATTGCATTTGCAGTTTCTATCTCTTTTTTCAATATACTTCTCATTCTTATTGTTTCCAATGTATTAAATAAAAAGTGAGGATTAATTTGGTTTTGTAAAGCATTTATTTCAGCTTGTTTTTTTTCAATAATAAGCTCTTTTTCTTTTAGTTTATATTTTATTTCCCTTTCCAATAAATCCTTTATCTGCAGTGCCATATTATTAAATTCGTTAATTGTTTCACCAATCTCATCTTTACCTGAATCTATTGATATTACTTCAAAATTTTGATTTTTTGCCTTTTTTATATGCTTGACTAATAATGCTAAACGAGAAACAATCGAGTTTGATAATATTAATAATGCAAAAAAAGCTAATACGAAGCTTATTATACCCACAATAATGTAATAAACTTGCTGTTTTAATAATTCTTTATTTATTTCATTATAATTAGCGGTAATAAGTAATCTCCAACCGCTAAAATAAGGTATATCCTTCCCGAGATCACTATCAATAACAACTTTTATCATTTTATTATTTATTTCTTTTGAAATTTCATTGAATTTTTTAATTCTGTCATAGAATAATGTATCTCCGAAAAATACAATACCGTTGTTATCAATAATATAAATATGAGTATTTTTAAGCCCACTTAGAATATTATTTAAATATACCCTGTTTAAATCAACTTTTAAGAATTTTTTTATATTGCTTTTTCCATATTTCTGCACATACTGTTCATAAAAATTCAGGTTCATGACAAGGCTAACAAATGCTTTTTCATTTTGAATACCACTTATCACATAAAGATTTTTATTTTTAATATTATTACCTTCAATAATCTTTTGTGTTTCATCATCAAGTTTAATAAAGCCATCAGAGTTAAGCACAGTTGGGTTATTACAAAGAATAGTTAAGTTCTCTATCTGTGGGTAAAGCAGTCGTGAATTTGTAAGTATTGGCTTTATATTATTTTCATATGAATCATAAAAATCCTCAATTGTTTCATACCTTGTATTGATAGCCTCAAAAACCCTTTTATCAGAATAAATAGTGTATGAAAAATTAATTGCAAAGTCTATATTCTTTTTAAAATTAGAAATTGCATTTTGGGCAGAATTAATTATTTGAGAATCAATCTTATCTTTAACATAATATCTAATACCTATGGTAAACCATATACTTGAAATAATAATAGGTGTAAATATAAATAAAATAAAAATAGCTATTACCTTTTTAAATAAAGATATATTATTAAAAAATTTCATCTATTTAGTTCACCAAGAAATTTAATATAAATCAATTATACTACACTTCTTATTATTCCTTTACACTACCTATTGTTAAACCAGATACAAAATACCTTTGTAGGAATGGATATACAAACAATATAGGAAGTATTGCAACAATTGTCATTGTAGCTCTTATGGCAGTTGGTGTTACAGCAGATCCACCTTGTGATAGTGATGCTGAAAAATCAGGTGTTGACGATGCTGATTGAACAGATTGTAGAACCTTTTGAAGTTCAAATTGTAAAGTACTAAGGTTTGGATTGCCTGAGTTATAAAGGAATGTATCAAACCATGCATTCCACTGGCCAACAGCAACCCATAATGTTACAGTAGCTAAAACAGGTAGGCTCAAAGGCAATATTATTGAGAATAATATTCTGTATTCACTTGCACCATCTATTTTTGCTGATTCAATTAAATCTTTTGGAAGACCATCAATGTAACTTCTGATAACAATAATATTAAAAGCACTAACCATACCAGGAATAATATATACCCAGAAAGTATTAATAAGATGTAGATTTTTCATAAGTAAATATGCTGGAATAAGACCACCACTAAAATACATAGTAAACACTATTGTTCTTGAAACAAACTTTCTGAATACGTAATCTTTTCTACTAATACCATAAGCCACCATCAAACATGATAATACATTTGTTAAACTACCTATAATAGCCCTTAAAACGGAAATTAGTGCTGAGTGATAAATTTCTGGTTTTGACAAAATCATATGATAGTTATTAGTAGTAAACTTTCTTGGCCAAAGATAAATACCACCTCTAACAGAATCAAGAGCATCATTAAATGAAACTGCAAGTGTATTTAAAAAAGGATACAATGTACAAATTACTACTAATATCATAAAAAAGTATACAATAAAATTTAAGATAATATCCTCTAAAGTATATTTTTTTCCTTTAACCATATTAACTGTCCTCTCCTT
The DNA here is from genome assembly GCA_041320695.1 of Caldicellulosiruptoraceae bacterium PP1. Taxonomy (NCBI): domain Bacteria; kingdom Bacillati; phylum Bacillota; order Caldicellulosiruptorales; family Caldicellulosiruptoraceae; species Caldicellulosiruptoraceae bacterium PP1. The sequence goes on from JBGGOQ010000004.1 coordinate 27,791, forward strand.
ACTTTGATGGATTAAACTAAAATACCCTTTCCCCTTCACCTATTTTTGATGAAATCTTGTTTGCAGTTGTAACAAGTATAAGGCTTATAACCGAGTTAAATATACCAGCAGCAGTAGCATATGACCATCTACCACTTCCAATACCATATCTTAATATATAAGTATCTAAGATTTCAGAGAAATCTAAAGTTGATGGCTTTTGTAATAAGTACATTTGTTCAAAACCTGCGTTTAATATCCAACCAACATTCATTATAAGAAGTATCTTAACTGTTGGTAATATACTTGGTAATGTAATAGTAAATATCTGTTTCACTCTGCTTGCACCATCAATACTTGCTGCTTCGTATAATTGTGGTGAAATGTTTGTCATAGCTGCAAGATAAATAATTGCGTTCCATCCCATCTCTTTCCATACTTCAGATATTGGTGCAATAAACCAGAAATATTTTCCTTCACCTAAAAAGTTAATTGGTTCTTTCAATAAACCTACTTTCAAAAGTAAATCATTTATTATACCATTGTCAGGTGATAGAGCTGTATAGATAATATTAGCTGCAACAACCCATGAAACAAAGTGTGGCAAATATGATATTGTTTGAACAGTCCTCTTAAATAGGATATTCTTAACCTCATTTAATAATAATGCAAATAAAATTGAAGAAGTAAAGTTAAATATAAGCTTTAAACTGCTTATTACAAGTGTATTTCTTAATGCTTGAAAGAAGTATGGATCAGCAAAAAGTTCTTTGAAATTTTGAAGTCCTACCCATTCTGATTGAGTAAAACCTAAATAAGGCTTGTAGTTTTTGAATGCTAATAACCATCCCCATAATGGAAGATAGTTAAAAACTAAAACAAGAAATAAAAAAGGAATTGTGAGTACTATTAACTGTCTTTGATTATATACTGTTGTAAGAAAACTGCTTTTTGTCTTTTTGGATAATGTGTTCTCTGACATTTATCTTCCTCCTAGCAAAATAAAAACATAATGTTTTAATCCTTATGATAAAATTTACTCACGAAGCTAAAAGCCCCGTGAGTAAATTCTTTATTTTTTCATTAGTTCCATTCCTTAAGTCTTCTCTTAATTTCTGTTTCTCTGAATTTAATTACTTTTTCAAGACCAAGTTTCTTGATTTGTGATACATATTCGTTCCAAGTCTTATCATATTCAGCAGAATTCTTTGCCATAATCATCTTTGTTATATATCTTCTTTGTAAATCATTAGCTTTATTTTCAATTACACTTAAATCATCTGGAATCTTAACATCCCAACCATATCCATATGGTGAATTCCATGTTGGTGAAAAGAGATCCTTGAATGATTTAATCTTATATGCATTTAATACTTCTTTTTCATAAGGCTTATAACGAACACTTAAAGCTTGCTCTGAATAATCCCAAGAAATTGTACCACTCTTGTCTGGATATTGAATATCCATTGGTGGTCTTGGGAATGAGAACCATGTGTTTCCTAACATACCTTGTTTTTCTTGGTATGAAGCATCTAAACGTCTTTTAATTTGTGCATCTGTTAGATACATTTTACCATTTTTAACATTGTAATCTTGACCTTGGATACCCCAGTATATAAGTTTTAGGATATCTTCTTGAGCCATTCTATCTAAGTATTTGAATGCAGCAAGTTTATCTTTACATTTTGTTGTAATTGATATACCTGCACCAGTTCCCATTGTAACAACATTGTATCTGTCTCTCTTTACACCTTTGTCAAGTAAAGGCATAGCAATTGGTATTCTATCATAAAGTTTTTGTTTTTCTAATGAATCAATTGCTTGTTGAATTTGCCATCTTTCATCATAGAAACCAATAACTCTACCAGATGAAATCTTAGCAAGATATTGATCGTAGTTTTGTGAGAACATTTCTTTGTCCATTAAGCCACTATTCCAAAGTTCATTTAATCTCTTGTAATATGTTTTTGCTTGTGGCATTGTGAAGCTATCTTTAATATTACCTGTCTTTTCGTCAATTAACCAACCACCATCATTTGGATAACCTTGTAATCTTAATGGTTGTTGCATAAGAACATAAATTCTCCAGCTATCTGTTAAAGCTGTGAAGCCAATTGTTGGTTTTCCGTTATATGTTGGATGTTTCTTAACATAATCTTTTACAATTTTGAAATAAGTATCAATATCTCTTACAACTGGCCATTTGTTTTCTTTTAATGTTGCAATTGGTAGCCAGAAACCAGCAAATGAATAAAGTGGATCTGATTCTTCTCTAAATGGAGTTAAGTAATAAATGTGTCCATCTTTTGGATATTTTAGTTTCTTTAAAGCTTGTGGGCTGTACCATTTTTTAATATTCTTCCCATACTTATTAATGTAGTCATCCATTGGTACTAAAGCACCAGCTTCAATGTACTTGTTGATAACATTGTGTGCATTGATAAGATCTGGCAAATCACCAGAAGCAAGCATAATACCTGCCTTTGTTTCTTCATCGCTACCTACAATGTATTCAACTTGAATCTTAACACCAGTAAGTTGTTCAATCTTCTTACCAATTGGTGTTTTCCAATAGTCTATTGGCTTTGCATTTGAATCGCCAATGAAAAGTTTGAAAGTAACTGGATTTGTAGCAGCTTGAGCTTTCTTCTCGCCAAGTCCAACGCCTGCAAAAAGACTTAAGAAGAAAACTACTGCTAAAAATAAAGCAATTCTTCTTTTAGCCATTAAAAATACCTCCCTCAAAATTAATTGTGAAATTTTACTATAAAAATGTAAAATACACTGCACTTATATTATATATATTTTGCAACGTACTAAACAACCAGATAAATTTAAAATAAAATACCGTAAATTTAATATCATGTTATTAAATTTAAAATATTTAGTACAAACATTAAAATTTATACATATAATGTAAAATAAATTTACTTATAAATATAATTATCTTTATATTATAGGAAAAGTTAGTAAATAAATTTAAGAAGGGTTTAGAAAACATAAAATATTAAAATGATTAATTTGTAAAAAATTTTATAGTAGCTTTAGTATAATATGAATAATAAAAAATAATCAAGTCCATTATCTGTTAATAAAAAATATGTTCAATATAATACTTGTAATAATTATTAAAAAAAATTCAACTAAAAGTGCAACCCATATAAGATATCGGGTATTTTTTATTTTAGTTGCCCCGATATACGTAGCAATAACATAAAACAACGTCTCTGAAGATGTACAAATAACTGATGCAAATATACCTTCTTTACTATCTGCTCCAAACCTTTCAAATATGCTATTTACATAACTTAAGGCACCACTTCCAGATAATGGCCTTATTATTATAAGAGGTAAAACCTTTTCTGGAATACCAAAAAGAAATGATAATGGTTTAAGAAAATTTATAAAAAAATCAGATGCTTTTGTTCTTACGAATAACTCAACAACAAAAACTAAAGCAAATAAATTAGGTAAGATATTTAAAACAACATATAATCCTTGCTTAATTCCTTCAACAAAACTCTTAAAAACATTATTTCTTTTAAAAATAGAATAAAGTAAAATTATTAAAATAAACATTGCAGGCAATTGATAGAAAAAGATAATCATATCTATTTCTTCCCTTTCCATATTTTACTATATATCTTGCACATGATAATACCAAATAATGTTGACAAAAATGAAACGCAAAGAACAATTAAAACAAACCCAAATGGATTTTGTGAATTATATTTAATTCTTAACATAATCATTGTTGTTGGTATAATTTGTATTGAACAGATATTTAAGATAACAAAAAGTATAACATCATCAGAGGCTTCATTATTTGAACACTCTTTTTCAAGTTCTTGTGTAGCTTTTATTCCTGCCGGGCTTGCTGCATTACCTAACCCAAAAAAATTTGAAACAATATTAGTTGTTATAAAGTTCTGTGCTGATTTACTTCTTGTATTAAATAAAATTTTTATAATTGGATACAAAAATTTATTAAACTTTTCTATAAGTCCCGATTCTTTTGCCACATTTATTACACCCATCCATAGAATAATAGAAAGGGAAATTGTAAAAAATAGTTGTAGAAAAGAGGTTGGTATGTCAAAGATTATTTGAGTAAGCTCCGTAAATTTTCCATTAAATATCGAAATGAGAAAGGAGGCAATAAAAAGAACAGAAAACACAAAATTCATTTTTTTTTTCTTTGTTTTTAGTCTCATTTTTAATAATATGAATATTGACTACTAATAATTCATTATATTATCTTGTCGATTATTGTCGAATATTTTAGTTTGCTTAATTATATGTTAAATTTCAACTAATATTGTTATATAATGTTAAACAAAATAGTAGAAAACATTGTTAATAAGATATCATAAAACTTTTATTATTTTTCATATCTATTCTTTTATAAACTTATGTTTGTTACTAATCAATAAAATGTAAAAAGATATAAAATATCCTTGACATAATATTGAAACAATGGTACAATAAATGCATATTCGAAATGTCGAAAATTGTTGAAAGGAGGATTTTGAAATGAAATCAACAGGTGTTGTTAGAAAAGTAGACGAGCTTGGTAGAATAGTTCTTCCAATCGAGCTTAGAAGAACTCTTGATATTGCTGAAAAAGATGCTTTAGAAATATTTGTAGATGGGGACAAAATAGTTCTTAGAAAATACGAACCAGCTTGTATCTTCTGTGGAAATGCAAAAGATGTTATCTACTACAAAGGTAAAAATATTTGCAAGGAATGCTTTGAAGAAATTAAGAAAAGCTAACTCATAACAAAATGGCTGTCAATTTTAGACAGCCATTCTTTTTACATATTATTCTTTTGTAAATCTAAAATCATTTTATATACTTCATTTCTCGAAATATTAAATTTTTCACAAGCCTCTTTTATAATCTGTTTTTTATCTATATTTTCATTAAGCTTACTAATAATAAATTCATTTACATCTTCAATGTGTATTTCTTCAACTTGATTATGAGATCCTTCAACAATTAAAACATATTCACCTTTTGGAGGGTTACTCTTATAAAAATCTATTGCTTCTTCTATAGTAGTTAGAAAAACATTTTCATGAAGTTTTGTTATTTCTTTAACAATACTTATCCTTCTTTTACTACCAAAATACTCTTTCATTTCTTCTAAAGTGTATATTAATTTATGTGGTGCTTCATAAAAAACAATTGTTCTTTTTTCATTTTTTAGCTCATTTAATTTTTCTTTCTTTGATCTATTATTTTTTGGAAGAAATCCTTCAAACACAAAGTTTTTTGTTGAAAGTCCAGATATAACAAGGGCACTTACAAAAGCACATGCTCCAGGTATTACTGTTACTTTTATTCCCTCTTGATAGCAGATATTTATAAGTTCTTCGCCAGGATCAGAAATAAGAGGCATACCTGCATCAGAAACCAATGCAATATTTTTCCCACTTAATAATTGGTTTATTATTGTTGATTCTCTGCTTTTTACACTATACTTGTGATAAGATAATAAAGGCTTTTTAATATTTAGATAATTTAATAGTTTTAATGTAACCCTTGTATCTTCACAAGCAATTATATCTACAAGATTTAATGTATCTATTGCTCTTTTGGTTATATCATCAAGGTTTCCTATTGGTGTTGCAACAATATATAATGTTCCAGCCACTTTATTCATCCTCGCTATCTAAATAGTATCCCATTTCATCAATAAATAAAGGCTTGTCTATTTTTAATGTACATTGTTTACCTTTTTTTGCTTCTATTAAAACTAAGGATGACTCTTTTTCTTTATTCTGGTGAACAAATCTAATTTGCTTTGGTTCTAATTTATACATCCTTAAATAATATATTGCATCAGTTAGTCTATCACTTCTATATACCATATAAAAACTTCCACCAAATTTTAAAATTTGCATTGCTGATTTTATAACATCTTCGATTGTACACATAATCTCATGCCTTGCAATAGCTTTATTAATATTTGGATTTATTGTTCCTGTGTTTACCTTTCTATATGGTGGATTTGTAAAAACAATATCTGCAAATTCAGATCCAAATATCTTTAAACTATCTTTAAGATCAGCATTAAGAATTTCAATTTTATCTGTAAGATTATTAATGTCTCTATTCATTAAAGCAATATTATATACCTCTTTTTGTACTTCAAGTGAATATATTTTCTTAAATTTTTTCCCTTTAGCATATAAAAGTATAGGTATTATAAGTGAACCTGATCCAAATTCAATCAATGTGTCATTTTTCTTACATTTAATAAAATCACTTAAAACAACTGCATCAGTTCCATATAAAAAGTGATCTGTATCCTGATATATAGAAAAATTACCTATTTTAAGCTTTTCTCTTCTTAACATACAACAACCTCATTTTTTGTAGATAATTTATCATATTATTTAGCTAATTAGATATACTTATAATAGTATCATATCTTGTATTTTATTTGCGAAAAGAATTATAATATATTATAGTGTCTAAATAAATATATATCAACACAAAGGGAGCAATTGTTTATGAAAATAGTTGTGGTGGATGATGCAACCTTTATAAGATCAATATTAAAAGATATATTTTCCTCACTAGGCCATCACGTTATAGCAGAATTTTCTAATGCAAAGGATTTAATCAATAACATTGAAAATTTAGATGCTGATTTATTAACAATGGACATTACAATGCCTGATATTGATGGTATTACTGCAACAAGGATTGTAAAAAACCTAAAGCCTGATTTAAAAGTAATAGTAATTTCAGCTATAACTGTTTCACATATTGAAGAGGAAGCAATAAATTGTGGTGCAAATGAATTCATTCAAAAGCCTTTTTCTAGAGATAGAATAGTTCAAACAGTTAAAAGAATTGAAAGTGAGCTTGTTGATAAAAATTAAATACATAAAAAAAGAAGGTTTTGAACCTTCTTTTTCTATTCCTCATCTTTAATTCTTGCAATTGAGCTTAAATTAACATCTTCATTTATTTTCATTAATTTTACTCCTTGAGTTTGTCTTCCTTGTACTGGTATTTCGCTTATGTTTATTCTTATAAAAGTTCCATCAGTTGAGACAAGCATTATATCGTCATTGTCACCTACCATTTTAATATCAGCTATATTTCCTGTTTTATCATTAACCTTATAGGTAATTACACCTTTTGCTCCTCTTTTTGTTTTCCTATACTCACTTAAATCTGTTCTCTTCCCATAGCCATTTTGAGTTACGCAAAGAAGATACTTACCTTCATCAGCTCTTTCCATTCCAACTATAAAATCACCATCTTCTAATGTCATTCCTTTAACACCAGAAGCTGTTCTACCCATTGCTCTTACATCTTGTTCATTAAAAACAACACAATTTCCAAAACTGCTTACAAGCACTATTTCTGAATTTCCAGTTGTGTATTTTACATCTATCAAAACATCATCTTCATCAAGTGTTATAGCTTTTTTACCTGCTTTTGTTGTATTCTCGAATTCTTTTAGAACTACCTTTTTGATTGTGCCTTTTTTGGTACACATCATAAGATAGCCTTGTTCAAAATCTCTTACACTTATACAAGCAGTAATTTTTTCATCTTTACTGATAGGTATAATATTTATTATTGCAGTTCCCTTTGCTTGTCTTCCTGTTTCAGGAACCTCATAAGTCTTAAGTTTATATACCTTACCCGAATCAGTAAAGAATAATACAAAATGGTGAGTAGTTGTAACAAGAATTTCCTCAACAAAATCTTCTTCTCTTGTAGATATTCCTGTTACACCTCTTCCTCCTCTTTTTTGATTTTTGTATGTGTCAAGAGGAAGTCTTTTTATATATCCAAAGTGAGTTAGTGTAATAACATTTTCTTCTTCTTGAATAAGTTCCTCTTCATCAAAATCTTCTTGTGCATCAACTAAAATCTTTGTTCTTCTTTCATCGTTATACTTTTGCTTAATTTCAAGTATTTCTTTCTTTATAATCTCTTTTACCAATGTTTCTGATGAAAGAATATTTTTATAATATTCTATCATTTTAATAAGTTCAGCAAGCTCTTCCTCTATTTTTTGTCTTTCAAGACCAGTAAGCCTTTGAAGTCTCATATCTAATATAGCTTGTGCTTGAACTTCACTGAATGAAAATCTATCAATAAGTCTTGCTTTTGCTTCTTGAACAGTTTTTGAACTTCTGATAATTGATATAATCTCATCAATATGATCAAGTGCTTTTTTTAGACCTTCTAAAATATGAGCTCTTTCTTCTGCTTTTCTTAAATCATATTGAGTTCTTCTTATAATAATCTCTTTTTGATGCTGAATATAATATTTTAGCATATCAAGTAGAGTTAAAATCTTTGGCTGATAATCAACAAGTGCAAGAAGAATGATACCAAAGGTTTCTTGCATTTGTGTGTTTTTATAAAGCTGCTTTAGTATAACATTAGCATTTGCATCTCTTTTAATCTCAATAACAATTCTAAGTCCATCTTTGTCAGATTCATCTCTAATATCAGAAATACCTTCAATTTTTTTATCTCTAACAAGCTCTGCAATCTTTTCTATAAGTCTTGATTTATTAACCATGTAAGGAATTTCTGTTACAACAATTCTTTCTTTACCATGACCATATTCCTCTATTACAGCCTTAGACCTTATTATAATCTTTCCTCTACCCTTTGAATATGCCTCTTTTATTCCTTGTTTACCTAATATATATCCACCTGTTGGAAAATCTGGTCCTTTTACAATCTTTAAAATATCATCAAGTGTTGCATTCTCGTTATCTAATAAAAGGCATACTGCATCAATAATCTCTCCAAGGTTATGTGGAGGAATATTTGTAGCCATGCCAACTGCTATACCTTGTGATCCATTAACAAGTAAATTTGGAAACCTTGATGGCAAAACCTTTGGTTCTTTTGCTGATTCATCAAAGTTTGGCATATAGTCTACTGTTTCTTTTTCTATATCGCGTAAAAGTTCAGAAGCTATCTTTGCCATCTTAGCCTCTGTGTACCTCATAGCAGCTGGAGGATCACCATCTATTGAACCAAAATTTCCATGCCCATCCACAAGTGGATATCTCATTGAAAAATCTTGTGCCATTCTAACTAAACTTTCATAAACAGCTGCATCACCATGAGGATGATATTTTGCAAGGACATTACCAACAACTGTTGCAGATTTTTTATATTGTTTATCAGGGGTAAGTCCAATCTCATTCATTGAAAATAAAATTCTTCTATGAACAGGCTTAAGACCATCCCTTACATCAGGAAGTGCTCTTGCTACAATAACACTCATTGCATAATCAATATATGATTTTTTCATCTCATCCTGTATTTCGACAGGAACAATCCTTTGTTCAAGTTCTTCCATTAAACCTTTTCCTCCCTATATGTCAAGGTTACGAACAAATTTTGCATTTTGCTCAATAAATTCTCTTCTTGGTTCAACCTTTTCACCCATAAGTATAGTGAATATTTCTTCGGCAATAACAGCATCTTCAAGTTCAACCTTTAAAAGAATCCTATTTTTAGGATCCATAGTTGTTTCCCAAAGCTCTTCTGCATTCATCTCTCCAAGACCTTTAAATCTTTGAACTTCAGCATCTTTAAATTCTTTTAAAACCTTTTGCAAATCCTTATCATTATATGCATATCTAACCTGTTTACCCTTTATAACTTTATAAAGTGGTGGTTGAGCTATATATACATACCCATTTTCAATAAGTGGTCTCATATATCTATAAAAGAATGTTAAAAGTAGTGTTCTAATATGTGAACCATCCACATCAGCATCGGCCATTATAATAATTTTGTGGTATCTAAGTTTCTTAAGATCAATATCATCTCCAATACCAACACCTATTGCAGAAATTAATGGTGTTAGTTTATCATTTGAGTAAATCTTATCAATTCTTGCTTTTTCAACATTTAGCATCTTACCCCAAAGAGGAAGTATAGCTTGATATCTTCTATCTCTTCCCTGTTTTGCAGAACCACCTGCTGAATCACCCTCAACAATAAATATCTCACATAATTTGGGGTCTTTTTCTGAACAGTCTGCTAATTTTCCTGGGAGGTTAAGCCCTTCTAATGCACTTTTTCTTTTTGTAACAAGTTCTCGAGCCTTTCTTGCAGCCTCTCTTGCTTTTGATGATAGAATAGCCTTATCTATTATCTTTTTTGATATATCAGGATTTTCTTCTAAAAAGCTTTCAAGTTTTTCGGATACTAAAGAATCAACAGCCCAACGAGCTTCACTATTACCTAACTTTGTTTTTGTCTGTCCTTCAAACTGTGGTTCATGTATCTTAACAGATACAACAGCTGTAAGTCCTTCCCTTATATCCTCACCTTGTAAATTTACATCCTTCAAAAGATTATATTTTTTAGCATAGTCATTAAATACCTTTGTTATTGCAGATTTGAACCCTACTAAATGCGTTCCACCATCAATAGTTGCAATATTGTTTGCAAATGAATATATATTTTCGTTGTATTGATCTGTATATTGCATTGCAATTTCTATTACAATATCATTTTTGGTACCTTCAATGTAAATAGGATCTTTATGAATAACCTCTTTGTTTCTATTCATATATTTTACAAATTCTGCAATACCACCATCATATTTCAATTCTTTCTTTTTTGCTGGTTCTTGTCTTTCATCAGAAATTGTTATTTTTATCCCTTTGTTTAAAAATGCAAGTTCCCTTATTCTTTGCAAAAGTGTATCATAGTCAAACTCAACTGTTTCAAATATCTCATCATCAGGCATAAATGTAATTTTAGTACCTGTTTTGGTTGTTTCACCTTTTTTTATAAGATCAGTTTCTGGAATACCCCTGTTATATTTTTGATAATAAATATATCCATCTTTATAAACCTCAACTTCAAGCCATCTTGAAAGAGCATTAACAACAGATGCACCAACACCATGTAAGCCACCAGAAACCTTATAAGCACCTTCGTTAAATTTACCACCTGCATGAAGAACTGTAAAAACAACCTCAACAGCAGATTTTTTAAGTTTTGGATGTATATCAACAGGTATACCTCTACCATTATCTATAACTGTTACAGAATTATCTTTGTTTATAGTAATTTGTATATCATTGCAAAATCCAGCTAATGCTTCATCAATGGCATTATCTACAATTTCATAGACAAGATGATGAAGACCTCTTTGAGATGTTGAACCTATATACATACCTGGTCTTTTTCTAACTGCCTCAAGTCCCTCAAGCACCTGTATTTGTTCGGCAGTATAGTTATTTTCCATATTGTTAGTCAAACTTAATCACCTTCCGAAACTAATAAATTTTCAAAATACATATTAAAGTTTACAAATCTATTTGACAATGTTCCTGTTGATATTGGGGAAATAATCCCAAATAGTTTTCCATCTATTTCGAGTATTATAACAGATTTTTTAACTTGATCATTAATTATCACTAATCTATCATTTTTATGCATCAATTCTAAAATGGCTTTGTTAGGGGTAGATTTCATGAAAACATTATAATCAATTATTGCTAATATTTCTGAATTATTGATTACAAAATCCTCCCCGATATTTGCAAACATTACTTCACATCCTCGAAATATAGTATATTTTACCTTCAAAATTATCATCAGTTGTTGTAATAAATGTCTGATATTTTTGGCAAAATTCAATAACCTTATTCCTTTTTTTAATATCTAACTCAGAAAAGATATCATCTAATAATAGTATAGGATCTTGAGTTATTTCAGCAATAGAAAGTATTAATGCTATTGTAAGCAATTTTATTTGTCCTTCTGATGCAAATATTTTGGAATTTTTATTATTAATATAAACTTCAAAATCATCTCTATGAGGACCTTTTGTTGTGTATTTCATTTCAGTATCTTTTTTTCTGTTGTTTATGAGTATTTTATAGATTTCTTGTTTATCAAATACTTTCAAGCTATTTTTATATTCAATACTAATGTTTTGATTTTCATCAATTAAAAAGTTAAAAATAAAATTAAAGCATTCAGAAATCCTTTTTATTATCTCAATTCTCTTGTTAATAATACTCTCAGATAATATAGATAGCTCCTGATCATATACATCTATTATATCGTTTTTTGAATTGCTTTTCAAAAAAGCATTTCTATTTTGAATAACTTTATTAAAATCAGAAACAACAAAAAACATATGCGGATAGATTTTTATCATTATCATATCTAAAAATCTTCTTCTAATTGATGGATCACCTTTTATTAAATTTACTGAGTTTGGCTGAAATAAAATAAGGTTAAATTTATCAATCAATTCAGATAACTTATTTATTTTCTTTTCATTTATAATTATTCTCTTTAATCCTGATTTTTCTACATAAACATTTGATTTTACAGATGTGTGGTTTTCCATATTTAAATATAAATTTAAAGAAAAATAATCCTTATCAAATTTTATAGCATCAATATCTCTTGATTTAAAGCTCTTACCATATAAGCAAAAATATATAGCCTCAAGAATACTTGTCTTTCCTGAGGCATTAGCACCGCTTATAATATTAATTGACTTATCAAATTCAAACTCTTCTTTTTCATATAACCTAAAATTTTCAAGATAAAGCCTTTTTATTTTCATGTTCTTCATCCTCAAAATTATTCAGGCATTCTTAATGGAAGAACTACATATATAAATTTATCATCATCTATTAATCTTAATATACATGGACTTGTTTGGTTTACAAATTTTATTTCTATATCACCTTTTATAACCTTAAAAACTTCTAAAAAGTATTTTGCATTAAATCCAATTCTCTGATGTTTTCCGTCCACATTGCATAGCAATTCCTCATCATATTTTCCTGTTGATGATATAGATTGAACAACAAATGAATTCTCATTTATATCAAATATTACTAAAGGAGCATCAAGCTTGTCCTCTCTTGTTACAATTGTTGCTCTTTCAATGCTAGAGTTTAATATTTCAGAATTTATTATAACCTTTGTAGAATGTTCATTTGGGATAGCATTTCTATAATCGAAGAATTTTCCTGCAATTAAACTACATATTACGTTTGTAGAACCAATTATAAAATAAGCTTGATTTTCAAAAAAGGAGATGTTAATTTCTTCAACATCTTCAAGCTGTGCTATTTTTGTTACATCATCTAAGGTTTCTGCTGGAATAATTTTTGAGATTTCTCCATCAATACTTGTATAATCAACATTTTTTACTGACAATCTATGGCCATCTAATGCAACAAAAAATAGCTTATCATCTTTTTTTTCAAAAAGAACACCTTTTAATGTTGGTCTTATATCCTCTTTGCTTGCTGAAAAAACAACCATATCAATTGATTTAATAAATTCATCTTTATTTATTGATATTCTATTCTCTGTTTGCTTCCTCTCCATTTTTGGAAAGTCTTGTGGATCTAAAGTAGGAAGTTTGAATTCAATTTTTCCACAGTGGATAAAAATTTCGTTATTTTTCTTTTCTAATACTATCTCATTATTTGAAGGCATCTTTTTTATTATTTCAGAGAAAAGCTTAGCCTTAACTAAACAGCTTCCTTTTTCTATAATTTCAGTGTTAAATTCAGTTTGAATTTGAACATTCATATCATTGGAGGTAAGAACAACTGTATCTTCAACTTCTATTAAAAGGTATTCAAGAATATTTAAAGTTTTTGCTTTTACTGCAATTGGTATTACCTTGGAAATATTCTTTAAAAGTAAATCTCTATCCACAACTATCTTCATTTTTTTATCTCCTTTCGTGTGAGAAAATTATTCTCACTTAAATTTCATAAAAATAGTAGCAGTAGTAATAGGTATTGTGGATAATTGGCAAAACCTCTTTAAATGTAGAAAAATCAATTATCAACTGCTGTTAATAAATATGTGGATAACTTTTTTGTTTATTAAGTAAATTCACATGTAAAATTTTCAAAAAAATTAAACTTATCAACACAAAAAATCAATTGTTAATAATTCTTTTTTTAATAGTTTCGACAGCATTTCTGAGATTACTATCCTTGTTGATAAGTTCCTTTATTTTTTCACAAGCATGTAATACTGTTGTATGATCTTTTCCCCCAAATGCTTCTCCTATTTTAGGAAGTGAAACATTTGTAATTTCCCTTGAGATATACATAGCAACCTGTCTTGGAAAGGCTATGTTTCTTGAACGTCTTGATGATTTAAAATCTTCAAATTTGATATTGTAGTAGTTTGCAACCTCTGCTTGAATCATTTCTATTGTTATCTCTTTTTGCTTTGTAGATGCTATAAACTCTTTTAATGCTTTTTCAGCAAGTTCTAAGTTAATCTCATGATTTTCAGAAATTAGCTTAGAATAAGCAATAATCTTGTTTAAAGCACCTTCGAGCTCACGTATGTTAGTTTCTATCTTTGTTGCTATAAACTCTAAAACTTCTTGAGGAACTGATATACCTTCTAATTGACATTTTTTACTAAGTATTGCTATTCGAGTTTCAAAATCTGGTGCTTGTATGTCTGTAATAAGTCCCCATTCAAACCTTGATCGAAGTCTATCTTCTAATGTTGTAATTTCTTTAGGAGGTCTATCACTTGAAAGAATAATCTTTTTATTTGCTTCATATAATGCATTAAAAGTATGGAAAAATTCTTCTTGTGTTCTTTCTTTACCACCTAAAAATTGAATATCGTCTATTAAAAGTACGTCAACACTTCTGTATTTAGCTCTAAATTCATCATTTTTTTCATCACGTATTGCTGCAATAAGTTCATTTGTAAACATTTCTGATGTTACATACATTATCTTTGCATTAGGATGATTTTTTAAAACATGGTGGCCAATGGCGTGCATTAAATGAGTTTTCCCAAGTCCTACACCACCATATATAAATAAAGGGTTATATGTTCTTTCTCCGGGTGATGTTTCAGCAACAGCAAGTGCTGCTGCGTGTGCAAGTCTATTGTTATTTCCTACAACAAATGTATCAAATGTATATTTAGGGTTCAGATATGTGGATAACTCATTTTCTTGGTCTTGCTTTGATTTTTGGTATTTTTTATATTGCTCTACTTCTGTTGGAAGTATTACTTTAAGACCTAAGTGTGGGGCATAAAGTTGCCTTAATGCGTTCAGTATAAGTAATGAATATCTATTTACAACTATTTCTCTATGAAAATCTGCAAATGAGGCCAATATCAAAGAATCAGTTTCATCAAAACAAAGGGGTATCAAAGAATTTATCCATGTGTTATATGAAATATCTGTAGGGCTTGGATTAAGTTCTTGTTTTATTACCTCCTTAATATCCTCCCACACTTTATTAACATCATAATCAACCATAAAATTCACCCTTTATTATGTAAAATTACTTGTGGATAACCTAAAATAATGATAAAAAAATTAATGCCTAATATTTACGGCATTTATCCACAAAGTTATCAACATATGTGGATAAAAATTTTCACAATCATTAATTTTAAGATGAGCATATATAAATATATCAAAAAAAAGTACTCCATTCAATAAAAATTATTTTTTTATTTTTTATAAATCCACAGCAAATTAAATTTTAACATACTGTTGAAATACTGTGGATAAAATCTGTGGATATGTGGATTTTTAATGTTTTTTATTTATCCACAGTGTATAACTTGATATATCTCTTTAACAAATAATAAATGTTTTTTTTCAAGAAGAATTATATGAAAACAGTTGGAAATGATATAAAGGAGAATAATAAAATTAAATTTAAAAAGGTACAAGCTTGAATTGACTTTTTAGTTTCTTTTAGAGTATAATATAGTCTGTTTAAATATGAAGATAAATAAATTTATCTATAAAATAAAAATGAATTTTTTAATGGAGGTGGGATAATATGAAAAGAACATTTCAACCACACAACAGAAGAAAACAAAAAACTCATGGTTTTAGAATTAGAATGAGAACAAGAAATGGCAGAAAGGTTCTCCAAAGGAGAAGATTAAAGGGAAGAAAAAGACTTGCTGTATAAAAGACCACGCAAGATATGTGGTCTTTTTTGCATGTAAAGATTGTTAAGGAGCATATGATTATAGATATGAATATTATATCTATTAAAAAAAATAAGGAATTTGAATATATCATAAAAAGAGGTAAATTCTCTGCTCAAAAAAAGATTGTAGTTTATGTTTTAAAAAATAACTTAAAATTTAATAGATTAGGAATAGCTATTAGCACAAAATTTGGCAAAGCAACTGCTAGAAATAGACTAAAAAGAATTATTAAAGAATGGTACAAAAAAAATATGGAAAAATTTCGTATAGGTTATGATATAATAATTGTTGCAAGAAAATATGGAAGTGAAAAGGTAAAAGCAAGAGAGTTATTTTACAATGACTACGAATATGAGCTAAAAATGGCATTTCGAAGATTAAATTTATACAAGAAAAGAATATCCGAGGAAGAAAAATGAAGATTTCAAAGTATGTGCTTTTTCCAATAAAAATATTAATAAGAATTTATCAAAGGTATATTTCACCATATAAACCTCAAAAAAGTTGTAGGTTTTATCCAACTTGTTCAGAATATACATTACAAGCAATAGAAAAATATGGATTTAGAGGTTTATGGCTTGGTCTTAAAAGAGTATCAAGATGTCATCCTTTCAATAAAGGTGGTTATGATCCATTAAAATAGGATAATATATAAAAAATAGGGAGGAAACTTAATTTGACACCTACATGGCTTGATTTTTTAGCAATTCCGTTAGGAAGATTATTAAAATTTATATATGATGCTCTTCATGCAATACATTTGCCAGGAAGTTATGGAATATCAATTATTATACTTACTTTACTTGTACGATTCATTTTAATGCCACTTTTTATAAGACAGATACAATCAACAAGTAAAATGGCTGAAGTTGCACCAAGGCTTCAGGAAATTCAAAAGAAGTATAAGAATGACCAACGAAAGTTGCAGGAAGAGATGATGAAGCTTTATCAGGAGACTGGATATAATCCTGCTGGTGGTTGTTGGCCAATGCTTATTCAGCTTCCTGTTTTTATGGCTCTTTATTATGTATTCCAAAATCCTCTTGTATATGTTGTTGGGAAAACGCATCAATATGTCAATACTTTAGTTCATGGCTTAACTGGATATAATATAACAAATACCATCATCGCTGAAGCCCAAAAATATATTGATATGAGTTTCTTTGGACTTAATTTAGCACGTAAAGAAACAATTATTTTACCAATACTTAATGCTTTATCATCATATTTTTATGCGGTATATTCTCAAAAGAGTCAACAAAAATTTAATCCAACAGCTAATCAAATGAGTAACCAAATGCTTTCTTCTATGAATTTAGTATTTCCTGTAATGTCTTGGTTTATTGCACTACAAGTTCCAGCAGGTTTGATTATATATTGGATTACAACTAACCTATTTTCTATGTTCCAACAGTATGTTGTAAATACTTTAGTTTATTCAAAACTACACAAAAAAGAAGAAGTGGCTATAAAGAATCAAGAAACTGTTGAAGAGCAAAAAGATGAAGAAGAACAAGAAAGTAATGAAAATGAAGAAAATGAAAATGTAGAAGAAGAAAAAGAAAATGAAGAAAAGAAAGAAGAAGAAAGAAGAAAGGAATTAGAAAAACTAAGACAGCAATTACAGCGTGGTAGTGGGAAAAAGAAAAAATAACCTAACTCAAATGGAGGAAAATGAAATATGAAATGGGTTGAAAAGACTGGTAAAACTATTGATGAAGCTGTAGAAGCAGCACTTTTGGATTTAAATGTTGAAAGATCAAAGGTAGAAGTTGAGATTATTGATGAAGGATCAAAAGGAATATTGGGAATTTTTGGATCCAAACCAGCTAAGGTTAAGGTTATTGTAAAAGAGGACATTAAAGAAATTATTGGAAACTTTCTTACTGAAGTATGTTCAAAAATGGGTGTAGAGATTTCAAATATGACATTTAATGAAGATGATGAATACTTAAAGATTAACATTGAATGTAGAAAAGCTTATATTATTATAGGAAAAGATGGAGAGGTTTTAGATTCATTACAGTATTTAGCTGGAGTTGTAGCTGGAAAACATAAGGAAAGCAACTTGAAGATAATATTAGATTGTATGAATTATAGGAAAAGCAAAGAAGAAAGCCTTAAAAGGTTTGCCTTAAATATGGCTGATAAGGTTGTCAAAAGTAAAAGAAGTATTAAATTGAAACCTATGACACCTTATGAAAGACGTATTATTCATACAGCTTTGCAAAATCATAAGTTTGTTACAACATATTCTGAGGGTGAAGAACCTTATAGAAAAGTAGTTATTTCGTTAAAGTAAAAAATTCAAGGCAGGGAGATTTGTTTTCCCTGTCTTGTTTTATAATAAACATATACTTTTTTTAAGAGAGGTTATAACAAATGGAATTTGATACAATAACCGCAATAGCAACACCTATTGGGGTTGGAGGCATAGGTATAATTAGAATTTCAGGACATAATGCTTTTGAAATTGTAGATAAGATATTCAAAAGTGATAAGTATAAGAGCATTTATGATGTTAAAAATAGATTTGCAACATTAGGTTATGTAGTTGACAATGATGAGATTGTTGATGAAGCTATTTTTATTAAATATAAATCCCCGTATTCATATACAAAAGAAGATGTTGTTGAGATACAAAGCCATGGTGGCCTTGTAGTTTTAAAAAGAGTATTAGATCTTTTGATAAAAAATGGTGCTAGACATGCAATGCCAGGTGAGTTTACAAAAAGAGCATTCTTAAATGGAAGAATTGACCTCGCACAAGCTGAGGCTATCATTGACATTATAAACTCAAAAACAGAGTTACTTCAAAAGAATGCAACAAAACAGCTTACAGGTACATTATCGTCAAAAATAGAAGAAATAACTAACATATTAATTGATATTTTATCAATAATAGAAGTTAATATAGATTTTTCAGAACATGATGTTGATGAGATTAATTTTGAGCAGATTGAAGCTAATCTAAAAAAAGCAAAAGATAAAATAGCAAAATTACTAAAATCTTTTGAATCAGGTAAAGGTATAAAAAGTGGTATATATACTGTTATTGTAGGTAGACCTAATGTGGGGAAGTCCTCCTTACTAAATAGGTTACTAAAAGAAGAAAGAGCCATTGTAACTGATATTCCTGGAACAACTCGTGATGTTATTGAAGAGATTTTAGATATAGAAGGCATACCTATTGTTCTTGTGGATACTGCAGGTGTTAGAGAGACTGAAGATGTAGTTGAAAAAATTGGTGTTGAAAGAACACTAAGAATGGTAGAAAGAGCAGATTTAGTTTTATTTGTAATGGAAGCTGATAATATACTTGAGGATGACATAAAGATATTTAATGAGGTTAAGGATAAAAAGGTAATAATAATTGTAAATAAGACAGATAAGGGAATATTAATTACGCAAAAGGACCTTAAGGATTTATTTAATAGGGAAGGTATATTTATCTCTTTATCAAAAGATGAAAACCTTTCACAAATTGAAAAAGCTATAAAAAATGCAGTTATTGAAGGGAATATAGAAGCTTTTGATGAAGTATTAATTACAAATTTGCGACATAAAGAATGTTTGCAAAGAGCATATGATGCAATAGAATCAAGTATAGATCAACTAAACAATATGCCACTTGATATTATTTCAATTGATATAAAAAATGCTACAAATAGTTTATATGAGATTATTGGTGGTAATGTAAATGAAGACATGCTTGATAGAATTTTTTCATCATTTTGTATAGGGAAATGAGGTGATTTTTTTGGAATTTATAGCAGGAGAATATGATGTTGCTGTCATTGGTGCAGGACATGCTGGAATAGAAGCAGCACTTGCGTGTGCAAGATTAGGAATAAATACTATAATGTTTGCAATAAATTTAGATTCAATTGGAAATATGCCATGCAATCCAAGTATCGGTGGTACAGGTAAAGGCCATTTAGTAAGGGAGATTGATGCTCTTGGTGGAGAGATGGGAAAAGCTGCTGATGCAACAGCTATACAGATAAGAATATTAAATAGAGCTAAAGGTCCAGCAGTATATTCTTTAAGAGCTCAATGTGATAGATCAAAATATAAGATGTATATGAAGAGTGTAGTGGAAAGGCAACCTAATTTGGATATTAGACAGGGTGAGGTATGTGAGATTTTAGTTGATGATAACTCAGTATGTGGTGTCAAACTTACAACAGGAGCTATTTTTAAGTGCAAAGCTGCAATCCTTGCAACAGGGACTTTTCTTGGTGGTAGAATAATAATTGGCCAACACTATTACCCTGGTGGTCCCGATGGTATGCACCCAGCAAATTATTTGACAGAAAATTTAAAATCTCTTGGAATTGAGATGATGAGATTTAAAACAGGTACTCCTGCAAGGGTTCATAGAAAGTCTTTAGATTTAGAAAAAATGCAGATTCAAAATGGAGATCTTGATATAACACCATTTTCATTTGAAAATGACAAGATTGATATTGAACAAGTTCCTTGTTATTTAACATATACAACAGAACAAACACATAAAATAATTAGGGATAACCTTCATAGGGCACCTCTTTATAGTGGTCTTATAGAAGGAGTAGGGCCAAGATACTGCCCTTCAATTGAAGACAAGGTTGTCAGGTTTGCTGATAAAAATAGGCATCAAACATTTTTAGAACCAATGGGAATTGATACAGAAGAGATGTATGTTCAAGGAATGTCTACATCTCTTCCCGAAGATGTTCAAATAATGATGTATAGAAGTATAATAGGACTTGAAAATGTTAAAATTATGAGACCTGCTTATGCAATTGAGTATGATTGTATTAATCCATTACAACTTGAGCTAACTTTGCAGTTTAAAAATATAAAAGGGCTTTTTTCAGCCGGGCAAATAAACGGAACATCAGGTTATGAAGAAGCAGCAGCACAAGGAATTATTGCAGGTATCAATGCATCTATGTATATAAAAAATAAAGAAATGTTAATACTTGATAGGTCTCAGGCATATATTGGTGTATTAATTGATGATTTAGTAACAAAAGGGACTAACGAGCCTTATAGAATAATGACATCAAGTGCTGAATATAGATTAATATTAAGGCAGGATAATGCTGATATAAGACTTACTGAAATTGGATATAGAATAGGATTAATATCTGAAGAAAGATACAAAAGATTTTTGAGTAAAAAGGAACAAATACAAAGAGAGATTGAAAGGTTAAAAAATACTAATATTTCACCATCTGAAAAGGTAAATAAGTTTTTAGAAAGATATGGTTCATCTCCTATACAAACAGGTGTAAAACTTTCTGATTTATTGAAAAGAACAGAATTGAGTTACGAGGTATTAAAAGAGATTGATGATAAAAGAGTTGAGTTACCAATATGGGTAAAGGAAGAAGTTGAAATTGAAATAAAGTATGAAGGATATATTAAAAAGCAGCTTCAACAGGTTGAACAGTTTAAGAAATTAGAAAATAAAAGATTACCAAACTGGATTGACTATAATAAGATAAATGGGCTATCAAGAGAGGCTCAAGAGAAGCTTAATAAAATAAAGCCAAAATCAATTGGCCAGGCTTCAAGAATTTCTGGTGTAAAGCCTGCTGATATATCTGTATTACTTATCTATCTTGAGCAAATAAAAAAAGAAAATAATTAAGGGAGCTAAAGAAATAGGATGATTAATGAAATTGTTAGGTTTTATGGGATTAAAAATGAGGATTTAGTAACAGAACTATTAAAAAGGTACATGCAATTAGTTCTTGAAAAAAACAAGGAAATTAATTTAACAAGTATTACAGATGAAAATGAATTTATTATAAAACATTTTGCTGATTCTTTATCCTTATTAAAGTATATTGAGTTAGAATTAGAAGGAAAAGAAAAAGTAAAGGCAATTGATATTGGGACTGGTGCAGGGTTTCCTGGTGTAGCAATAAAGATTGCTGAGCCAAGAATATCTTTAACTCTTGTTGATTCAATTAGGAAGAAGTGTGACTTTTTAAGTGATGCAATATATAGAATTGGATTATCAAGTATTGAAGTTATTTGTTCCAGAGCAGAGGATTTATCTAAAAAGGAAAATTATAGAGAGAAATATGATATTGCTTTTGCTCGAGCTGTTGCAAGATTAAATGAACTTGTTGAGTATACAATACCTTTTGTAAATATAGGTGGTATATTTTTAGCTCAAAAAGGGAGCCAGGCAGATGAAGAGATAGAAGAAGCTAAAAATGCAATAGAAATATTAGGTGCAAAAATTGAAAAAGTTGAAAAATTAACCCTTCCGAATTCTAATGAACAGAGAAGTATAATTGTTATAAGAAAATTTCGTCAAACACCGACAAAATACCCAAGAAAAACAAACCAAATTGTAAAAAATCCAATTAAATAACAACAAATTAATCTAATAATATCATTAATTGTCTGAAAAAATTTTTGAAATATAAAAATTGTTTTAGTAAAATATAATAAACAAAAAAATTACTTAGGGAAGGGATAAACAATGCAGCTTCTTATGAAACTTCAGAGAAGCGAGGCTCATGAAAAGATACCTATAGATAAAATTCTACCAAATCCATATCAACCGAGATGCAATTTTGATCAGAGGCTTATAGAGGATTTAGCAAAATCTATTAAAAATTATGGGCTTCTTCAGCCTATTGTAGTAAGAAGGCAAGGAAATAATTATTTTTTGATTGCAGGGGAAAGAAGGTTGAGAGCGTGCAAATATTTAGGTATGAAAGATATTAATGCTATTGTAATAAATGTTAGAGATGAAGAATCTGCTGTTTTAGCATTAATTGAAAACATACAAAGAGAAAATCTTGACTTTTTTGAAGAGGCACAAGGATATAAACAATTAATAGAAGAATTTAAGTTAACTCAGGTGGAGATTGCCAATAAAATTGGTAAAACTCAATCAACAATTGCAAATAAATTAAGACTTCTCAATTTACCAAATGATATTAGATGGCTTATAAAAGAATATAACTTAACTGAAAGACACGCAAGGGCCTTATTAAGATTGAATGATGAAAATGATCAAAAATATATACTTGAAAAAATAATTGAAAAAAACCTTACTGTTAGTGAAACAGAAAGATTGATTAATGATTATTTATTTCAAAAAAAAGAAAAAAAGCATATGAAGATAGCTATGAATGATTGCAAGGTTGTTTTTAATACAATAAAGAAGGCACTCAAGATTTTTCAAAAAGCTGATATTGTTTATAATATAAGTGAAAGACAAGATGATGAGTATTATGAAGTTGTTGTTAGAATAAATAAAAAATCCCCGCAACCACTTTAGAATAGTTCTAAAGTGGCTTTTTTTTGTTCCACGTGGAACATTTTTGTGTTATAATTTTAATAAAAACAACTACTAAAGGATGAAATGACATGGGAAGAATAGTATCAGTAGTTAACCAAAAAGGTGGTGTTGGGAAAACTACCACATGTGTTAACTTAGCAGCAGCTTTATCGCAATTCAATAAAAAGATTCTATGTATTGATATGGACCCACAAGGTAATATGACAAGTGGTTTTGGAATTGATAAAAAAAAGTTAAACAATACAGTTTATGATGTTTTGATAAATGAAATTGATATAAACGATGCTTTGATTAAGACAAAATTCTATGATCTACAATTAGTTCCTTCTAATGTTGATTTAGCTGGTGCAGAAATAGAACTTGTTTCAAAGATTGCCAGAGAATATAGACTAAAAAGTAAAATTGACTTAATTAAGAATAATTATGATTACATATTTATTGATTGCCCCCCATCTCTTGGATTGCTTACATTAAATTCTCTTTCAGCATCAGATGCTATTGTTGTCCCAATACAGTGTGAATACTATGCATTAGAAGGTTTATCACAGCTTATTAGCACAATTAATTTAGTCAAAAAACACTTGAACACCTCTTTAACAATAGATGGCGTTGTTCTTACAATGTTTGATTCAAGAACAAATCTATCAATTGAAGTTGTTGAAGAAGTTAAAAGGTATTTTGGTGAAAAGGTGTTTTTGAGTATTATTCCAAGGAATATTAGACTTTCTGAAGCACCAAGTTTTGGTATCCCAGGCGTTATATATGATCCTGAGTCAAAAGGGTCAAAGGCATATATCCAATTAGCTAAGGAATATATAAACAGATTGGAAATAAATCAGTAAGGGGTGGTTAAGGTGTCAAAAAGATTGGGTAAAGGTCTTGATGCTTTATTTGATGATGAATTACCAGATGAGAATGAGAAGGTTATTGAAATAGATATTGATAAAATAAAGATAAATAATGATCAACCAAGAAAATTTTTTAACCAAGATGAAATAGAGGCTTTAGCTTTATCTATAAAAAATTATGGACTAATTCAGCCATTAATTGTGAGAAAGGAAAATGATGATTATTTGTTGATAGCAGGTGAAAGGAGATTAAGAGCTTGTAAAATAGCAGGATTAAAAAAGGTTCCATGTATTGTAAAGAACTATGAAAAGGTTATGGAGATAGCATTAATTGAGAATATACAAAGACAGGATTTAAACCCTTATGAAGAAGCATTAGCTTTTAAAAAACTTATTGAACAATATGGATATACTCAAGAAGAACTATCAAATAAATTAGGCATTTCAAGAGCTAAGATTGCTAATAGTATAAGAATATTAGGAATTGGTGATGAGATAATCAAATTGATAATAGATGGTAAAATAACCGAAGGTCATGCAAAGGTTTTATTATCAGTTGATGATAATGAGAAAAGAGAAAAACTTGCACAAATGGTTGTTGACCAAAATCTTTCAGTAAGGTCATTAGAAGAATTAATAAAAAAGGAAAAAAAGAATAAAGCAGAGGATTTGGTTCTAAAAGAGGTTGAAGAAAACTTAATGAAATTATTTGGCCTTAAGGTAAAGATAACAAAGAAAAATAAAAAAGGAAAAATTGAAATACAATTTTCTTCAGAGGATGAATTAGAAAAAATAATTTCAATGATTATGCCTTAATTGTTCCACGTGGAACAATATTAATTCAATAAAGGAGGATACATAATTGAAAGACTTTATTAAAACTTACTCAAATGAAATAATACTATTGCTATTAGGATTAATATTCTTAGTTATTGTTATTAATCTTTATATATCAAGCAAATATAGAAGTATAAAAAGAAGGTTTGTAGATTTAACTAAAAATCAAGATTTCAAATCCCTAGAGGAAGTCATAAATAGTCTAACAAATAGAGTAGCATCACTTGAAGAACAAAATAAAGTTTTAAACAATAACCTTAATATCTTAAAACAAAATTCAAAACTTGCAATACAAAAATTGGGGATAGTAAGGTATAATGCATTTGATAATGTAGGTAGCAATCTAAGTTTTGCGTTAACATTACTAGATGCAAACGATAATGGAGTAGTTCTAAATGAAATTTACACAAGAGAAGGATCAACAATTTTTGCAAAGCCTATTGAAAATGGTACATCAAAATATCCATTATCAGCTGAAGAAATACAATCATTAGATATTGCCAAAAAGAACTTTTACTTAAGCGAAATAAGAGAGTAAAGGGGGGAAAGCTCTTACCGTTAGGTAAGAGAATGGATATGGAAGAGATGAGCAAAAAAACATTTCCAAAAGAATATTTTGAAAGTGTTTTAGATGGAATGTTAGATTTAGTTAGAGTAATATCATTAGATGGAACAATTATTTTTAATAATAATAGAATGAAAGAAGAATTTGGGGAAACTGTTGGGAAAAAATGTTATGAAGTTTTATGTAAAACACAAAGATGTGATGAATGTATTAGTGTTAAATCTATTAATGAACAAAAAAGATTTATGAAATATGAACGATACGAAGATAAGATTTATTATGTAATAAGTTCACCAGTTTATAATAATGAAAGTAAAATAATTGGTACTGTTGAGGTTTTTAGAGATGTAACAGAACAAAGAAAGATGGAGGAAAGGCTTAAAAGACAAAATGATATTCTAAAAAGAGATGTTGAATTTGCAAAAAGACTTCAGCAGCAGCTTCTTCCGATAATTCCTAAAACAGAGGGATATAGAATTACATATACATATAAGCCTTGTGACAGATTAGGTGGAGATTTCTTAGATGTAATAAATTTAGACAATAAACTACTCTTTTATGTTGCAGATGTTGCAGGTCATGGGCTTTTGGCATCAATGGTAACAATATTTGTAAAGCAAAGTTTAATTAAAAATGCACATGAATCAAAAGATAAAGATATAGAAACTATTATAAAAGGCGTTCTGCAAGATTTTATAGAGATGAATTTTCCCTCTGAAGTATATATTACCTTTGTTTTAGGTATGCTTGATAAAGAGTCAGGGAAAATTAAACTTTTAAGTGCTGGTCATGTCACAGAACCAATTGTTGTGCATTCTCAAAGGAAAATAAAGGTCATAAATTTATCAGGCCAGCCAGTAGCCTCTATTGACTTAGGACAAAATTTTGAAGTTAAAGAAGTTACTTTAAATGAAAAAGATAAATTAATTCTATATTCTGATGGATTAATTGAGAGTAAAAATAAACAGGGTGAAATGTATGGTAAGAAAAGATTAATTAAAAGGTTGATAAGTATAAAAAATATAAATGCTGAGTTATTAGTTAGAGATATAAGAAATTTTGCTCATGAAATTGATGATGATATAACAATTTTAATAATTGAAAAGATCTAAAAGAAGAGTGATAAAATGAGGCTGATTAAGTTTATATATAAGCTTATGTTATTTATTGCATTATTTATATCAGTAGTGTTTGTATCTGATCAGCTTGGATTTTCTTTGTTAAGCGTTGATAAAATAAAAGGATATGAATATTTTACAACAATACACCCAAAATATGAAATTAACGATGCTGCAAGAATTGAAGAAGGTATATTGTTAATATCAAAAAACAATATTGGTATTTTTGCAAATAACAATATTGATTGGTATAAGCTAAATTTAGAAAGATTTAGACTATTCACCAATACAAAAATAGCAGTTATACAAGATTTAGATAAAAATGTTCTTCATGTTATTAAGGGAAATAAATTATTTGATTTAACCTATACACTTAAAATTAGCAAACTAAGTGTAAATAAATACGGATTTATTTTAATATTAACTGATAACAAAGATAATTACATACTAACATATGATAATAATCTAAAATTGACTTTACATTTATCTGTAAGAGAAGATATTGTTGATGCTGATTTTAATAACAAAAAGATTGTAGCAATACTAAGGACAAAAGATCAAGATCAAAAAAGCTATATCAGCTTTATTGACAGAAGAGGGATATATAAATCAAAGGAACTAGATGAGAAGTTTATCAGGAGCTACTTAATAGAAGATCATCTCTTGTGCATGGATAGAAAAGGGCAGATAATGGAAATTGACCAATTTATAAAACCTCAGAAAACCTATATAAAAGTAAAACAACAACTAGAATATTTAGATGGAAGTTATTTATTATTCAATAGTTTAGGACAGGCTTTAATTTTTAACCAAATAACAGATTCATTTACAACAAAACAAATTGAACATTTTGACAAACTAATATTGAATCAAGAAAATATTATTCTTATTAACTCTTCAAATGCATATTTATTTTCAAAAATGCTTAACAAAATAAAAAAGATAGATGATAATTTATATAATGTAAAAAAGATTATCATAATTAATGATAAAATTTACTATATATATAACAATAGAATAGAAGTAATGAAAGAGAGGATTGGTTTATGATAAATCAGAGTGATATTATTTTTTTAATTATTATTGGAATAGGTGCTATAATAGGATATAAAAAAGGGTTATTAAGAATGCTATTCGATTTTGGATCATATATCATTTCATGGTTTATTGCACTTATTGGTTATAAAATTGTAAGCTCAATTCTTTTATCTTCAAAGCCCATAAAAGATGCTCTATATAAATTTGTTTCAGACAAGGTTATACTAAAGAATGAAGTTATGCCAACAGTACCTGAACTATTCAAAAGCTCAATAGAGCAAGCAAATAATGCTATTAATAAAACGCTTCAGGATGCAGCAGTAGTTATATTAGCAAATTTTTTAGCAATAATCATAACATTTTTTTTAGCAAAGATAGCCATTATGATAATAAAAAATACATTTGGTTTCTTAAGAAAAGTACCTATATTAGGAACAATTGATGGAACAGGAGGATTAATAGCAGGTATTGCAATTGCACTAATGTTTACATATATATTTTTGGCTATAATTTATTTCTTCCCTAATGCTGAGATTTTTAAAGGAATGCAAGCCAATATTAAAAAATCAATGTTTGTTGAAATACTATATAATAATAATGTTGTAGTAAATCTTTTAAAGGGATACATTAAAGTGTAACGAAGGAGAAATTATAATGAAAAGAATTATCAAGATTGAAGACATAAAAGAGAAGATATACAACTTAATTGTTGAAGCAAATTATATACTGCCAGATGATGTATGCAATAAATTAAAAGAAGCACAGCAAATAGAAGAAGATGTGCCCAAAAATACACTTGATATATTAAATAAGAATATTGAGCTTGCAAAAATAAAAAAAAGACCAATATGTCAAGACACTGGTATGGCTGTGTTTTTTGTTGAAATTGGAGAGGAAATTGTATTAGAAGGCTCAATAACTGATACAATATTTGAGATGACAGAGAAGGCATATAAAGAAAACTATTTTAGAAAATCAGTTGTTAAAAGTCCAATAGAAAGAATAAATACAGATAACAATTTACCACCAGTTATACACTATGAAATTATAAAAGGTGATAAATTAAAGATATATTTTATGCCAAAAGGTTTTGGTAGCGAAAATAAAAGTAGATTAGTTATGCTTAATCCTGCTGATGGAACAGAAGGGATAATTAATTTTGTTGTTGAAACGGTAAAAATAGCAGGCTCTGATCCTTGTCCACCCGTTGTTGTTGGGATTGGTGTAGGGGGGACTTTTGAGAAAGCAGCTATTCTTTCAAAAAAGGCGTTGTTAAGAAAAATAGGACAAAGGAATGAAAAGCCATACATAAAGGCTCTTGAAGAAGAGATTTTAAAAAGAATAAATTCTCTTGGTATAGGGCCAGAAGGGTTCGGCGGTAAAACAACTGCACTTGATGTTTTTATCGAGGAGTATCCAACACATATTGCAGGCCTTCCTGTAGCTGTAAATATTTGTTGCCATGTAGCAAGGCATGGAGAGATTATTATATAATGATTGTGTAATTAATAATTTATGGGGGGATTATTATGTTTAGTCCGCTAAGTAGTCTTTTTCAAATAAGACAAGCAAAAACAAAGAGGATATCTTCCTATGATAAAACAGGAGGGAATGCTGATTGTATTAGTATTTCACCAAAAGAAACAAAAAGTATCTTTGAAATTGAAGGTTCGGGTATAATCAGGCATATATGGATTACACTTGATTCAGATGATAACATGATACTTAGGAATGCAGTGATTAGAATGTTTTGGGATGGAGAAGAAAATCCAAGTGTAGAATCACCATTGGGAGATTTCTTTGGACAAGGATGGGGTGAACACTATAATTTTATTTCATTACCATTAGCTGCAGCTCCTTCTGGGGGAAGAGCATTAAATTGCTATTTTCCAATGCCATTTTCAAGACACGCAAAGATTACCATAGAAAATCAATCTGAAAAGCCTATAAAGAGCTTTTATTTCAATATAGATTATGAAGAATACAATTCAATTCCTGAAAATTATGGGAGATTTCATGCATGGTGGAATAGAGAGATAACTAAGCCAGGGGATATAGGTGAAAATGAATGGCAAACATTAGCACCATATCAGGTAAACCCAAGTGACAAGGATAATTATCTATTCGCAGAGATTGAGGGACAAGGACAATTTGTAGGTATTAATTACTTTGTTCATAGTCCAACTCCAATGTGGTATGGTGAAGGCGACGATATGTGGTTAATTGATGGAGAAGAATGGCCAGGTTCATTACATGGAACTGGCACAGAAGACTTCTTTAACGGTGCTTGGTGTCCAAATGAAATATATCAACATCCTTATTTTGGATATGCAAAAGTTCCTAATCAATTTGGATGGTTGGGAAAAACTCATTGTTATAGATTTTTTGTAGAAGACCCAATTGTTTTTAATAAATCGCTCAGAGCATCAATTGAGCATGGGCATGCAAACTGTCTAACTCTTGATATATGTTCTGTTGCATATTGGTATCAAATAGAACCACACAAGAAGTTCCCAAGTTTGCTACCAATTGAATTAAGACAAAATATGCCTGACATAACTGTATCAGATATTCATATATGGAGAGATGCATGGAGAAAACTAAAAGGTTACAATAAACTTTGGGGAAATGAAAAATAGATCAAAGGAGAGGAGCTAATCAGCCTCTCCTTTTACATATTAGATATAATTCTATCAATTGATTTTCTAACATTAGGAATATAGTAAATGATGATGCAAATAATTAACTCTGGTAATATATATGAAATATTATATACAAATGAGTAGTAAATAGGATTCATACCCTTAGGGGCATATTCAGCAAAAAAGATAAACCCTGATAAAAAATGTGCTAAGAATCTCATTAGTCCACCGAATAAGATACCTAATGGGAGATTCTTTCTAAATAAACCAGCTAAGCCAAGAACTCCAAAAGCAATAGGGTAATCAAGTAAAAGCTGAACCCAATGTACAACATAAGCATCTTGTATTAACTGAAGAATACCTAACCCTATTCCTGCAGCAATACCAGCAAATGGTCCAAATATATACGAATATACAAAAATAGGCAACATGCTTGCTAATGTAATTGAACCACCTTGTGGCATTTTGTAAACTCTTATATAAGAGAGTATAAAAGAAAGAGCAATAGTAAGGCCACCATACACAATAGATTTTGTGTTAAATTTTAGTCTATTTCTTCCTAATATTAAGAATAAGCATACTAAGACTAAAACAACCAAGATACCAATTGTTTCTGGTTTCAATTCAGAAAACTTTTTAAAAATTTCAAAGAAACCCTTCATAACAAAAAACCTCCTACAAATAATATTTGCCGTAGGAGGAATGCTTTTTGACAAAATGAGAGTGTAAAATTTACCTTGCTCTCCCTACGCTAGCATTACCTAGTGCAGGTTCTAAGGGTCTATGCTTTAAAAAGCATACTCTCAGCAAAAAGCTCCCCCGGCTTTCAAATGTAATTATATATATAATATCACTTAAAATCAACTCTTATATTCTTCACCATTTTCCCAAAGTTCAGATTCAGGAAGATCTAAATATTCATTCCAACTAACACCATAACCGCCTGGTTCAACTTTAACTAATTGGAAAATAGCTTTGTCTAGTAAATTTGAATAAGTTTTGTCTTGCTCAATTAGTCTTTTAACATTATATTCTTTAGATACTCCGTTATCAAAATGAATAATTAATGTTAATCTTTCTAAATCAGGTTTTACATTAATAATTTTTGGATATATCTTTTTATTATTAAAAACCATAAAATCACCTACTTTAGAGGTTCTAATTTTTTAAGTGTTTTTGTTTCCCACATTTTTTGTAATTCATCTTTATACATTGAAGCCCATTCAATAACTAATTCTTGTGCACGATTAGGTAAATCTCCTTCAATCATCTCTAACGTTTTTATTTCAAAAACGCCATTATATTCACCATAAATAGCATGAAAGTGAGGAGGATTATGTTCATTCTTGAAAAACATTTTTATGATAATACCATAAAAGCGTGTTATTTCGGGCATATTAATCACCATACTTTTATATTTTTCTATATATTATTATAAATTTATAAATACATTTATTCAATAGATTGCATTTTTACTAATAAATATGCAATAATGAAAATAATAAATAATAATCAAAACAGTATTATACTAAACATTTTATATATCATTAATTTTCACATTTTGGAGGAGAAAAAGATGATTGTAGCTGCTGCTCAGATAAGCATTAATAATTCAATAGAAAAGAATTTTGAAAAAATTGTCTCATTTATAGATAAAGCAAAAGAAAACTCTTGTGATATTATATGTTTTCCTGAAATGAGTCTAACAGGTTACAATAAAGAAGTTTTATCTGACATAAATCTTAATAATAAAATTAATAATTATCTATATACTATACAGGAGATATCAAATAAAAACCAGATTGCTGTAATTATTGGTTATGGATATATTGAAAATGGTAGTTTAAAAAATAGAGCAGGCATTATTTTGCCAAATAAAGACGTGGTTACATATGACAAGATTAATCTTACCAACCTTGAATCACAATTTTTTAGCTCAGGAGAAAAAGTAGTTTCTTTTGAATATAAAGGAGTAAAATGTGGTGTAATAATATGTAGGGATCAAAACTATCCATTGATTACACATAAATTACAGCAAGAAGGTGTAAAGGTTTTATTTATTCTTACTGCACATTATTATAATCCCAAAGAAGCAAGATGGAAAATTGAGAAAAATAGAGCAATTCCTATAACAAGAGCTGTTGAAAACAAATTTTATGTTGTTTTAGCAAATACTATTGGCACTCATATTGGTATGATAAGTTTGGGAAATAGTTTGATAATTGAGCCTGAAGGGAATGTAGTTGTAAGTGCAGGAGAAAGCGAAGAAGCACTACTTTGTTATGAACTTCAGATGACAAATATTTCACAATACATATAAAAAGAGAATAGAGAGTGAGGATACATCCTGTTAGATAAAATGTAGCTTATGGAAAACGAAGTGATGTAAGTACAAAATGAGCCAACAAGAACCGTCCCCATTGGCATAATGTGGTGGGGTTATGCCCACCACATTTCTCCTCTTGGTTCAAATGCTAATACTTCTTTTAAGAATTTAACAGCTTTTTCAAAGCCTTCTCTTGCTGTCATTAAGCTATCTTCATGTTCGATTGAAAGTACATAGTCATATCCAACCATTCTTAATGTACTTATAATATCTTTCCAAACTTGATAGTCATGGCCATAACCTACTGATCTAAATATCCATGATCTATTTATTTCATCCCCATAATGTTTTGTATCAAGAACACCATGTGTTTTTGTATTTATTTCATCTATCTTAGTATCTTTTGCATGGAAGTGATATATTGCACCCTTTAACTCTCTAATTGCATATACAGGGTCAATTCCTTGCCAGAATAAATGGCTTGGGTCAAAGTTTGCACCTATTACATCACCAACAGCATTTCTAAGTTTAAGCAAAGTCTCTGGGTTATATACACAAAAGCCTGGGTGCATTTCAAGAGCAATCTTATTTACACCATGATCCTTTGCAAACTTAACAGCTTTCTCCCAATATGGTATTAATACTTCATTCCATTGATAATCTAATATCTTCAAAAAATCATCTGGCCAAGGGCAAGTTACCCAGTTTGGATACAATGAGTTCTTGCTATCACCAGGACAACCGGAGAATGTAATAACAGTATCAATGCCAAGTTTCTCAGCAAGTAAAACAGCATTTTCAAAATCCTTATGGAAGGCATCAGCAATATCTTTTTGTGGATGAACAGGGTTACCATGAGTTGATAAAGCAGAGATCATAAGATTTCTTTTTTCAAATGCCTCTTTAAATTTCTTAAGTTCTGCTTCATCTTTTAATAAAACTTCAGGGTCACAATGTGCTTTTCCTGGGAATCCGCCACAGCCAACCTCAACAGCTTGTACCCCTGTTGATGCTATATAGTCAAGTGCATCTTCAAGCTTCATATTTCCGAATAAAACACCAAAAACACCAAGCTTCATTATAAATCCTCCTTGTAATATTATTTTGAAATATATCAACTGGTAATTACACCAATTGAATGCACTTTGAAAGTATAACTTTATATTATTTAGCTATGTGTTAGTCAAAAAAATTCATTCTATTATTAATTCTATAGTATTCTTAGGAATTATTATATTTCATAAATGGTTATTTTATTATGTTTTTTTGGCAAAAAAATCTTCTAAAAATAAAATATTCTATGCTAATAATTTATCACAAAAAGAATTTTTTTTGTAATAAAAATTATTTTTATTTTGTTTATAATAATAGAAAGCAAACAAAAGAAATGGGGGGTTTGAAGCTGCACTTTGATAAGATTTATAGTAAATACTTTGACAAAGTAAAAAATCATATAAGATATATCATTGGTGATGAGAAGGACTCAGAAGATATTGCACAGGAGGTTTTCATAAAGATGTATTCAAATCCCCCAAATGACCAAAATATTGCTGCATGGCTTTTTACTGTTGCTAAAAATCTTTCAATAAATTTTTTAAAGTCAAAAAGCAGTAGAGAAAAAAGGGAACAGCAGTATTTTTTAGAACGACCACAGCTTACAACATTAAGCTATAACTTTATTGAAACAAAAGAGATTCTTGAAAAGTTAAATGAAATGGATAGAAACCTACTTATATTAAAGTTTTCAGGATATTCATATGATGAAATATCAAAGATACTTGACATTGATAAAAAACAAGTAGGTGTAAGAATTTTAAGAGCACAAAAGAAATTTAAAAAGATTTATGAAGGAGAGGAGGGATAAATGATGAAATGTATAGACGAGGGAGAACTACAAGCATATATTGACAATCAAGTAACATTTTTTGAAAAGATTTTAATAAAACTTCATCTTCTTTTTTGTAAAAATTGCTCTGAAAGATATAAAGAAATAAAAAATCTCAATTTATTTATGGAAGCTAAGATGTCTTTTGGTAATAATAAAGAAATAGGAGGTATAAATAATATGAATAAATTTAGAAAACCAATTGCTGCTACAGTTGCATCAATTCTTGTCTTAGTGATACTGATATTTACACCAGCAGGAAAGGCTTTATCAGATGCTCTAAATATTTTTAGAGTAAGCAATATAAGTACAATAAACCTAACTAACAATGATATCAATACAATTGTAAACAAAATTAATGAAGTAGGAGAAAAGAATATTGATTTAAAGCAATATGGGAAAATAGAGGTTGAAAATGAGGGAAATCAAGAAATACAAAGCTTAAGCCAAATGGCTACATTAGAAGCTGAAAACAACTTTAAAGTTAAAATACCAAATCTTGAAGGTAAATATAATGATTTCTATCTAACATCAGGATATTTTGAAAAATCTAAAAAGCTAACATTTACACTTAATGTTGACACAGTTAATGATCTTCTTTCAACATTAGGGGCAGGGAAACTATTACCACAAGAATTAAATAATAAAACATTTAAAGTGAAGCTAAACAACAGCATATACTTGAATTTTACTAAAACAAACAGCGATAATAGCCAAATATATTTCTCCTATATGCAGGTAAAAAGTCCAGAGCTGACATTACCAGAGAATGTAGATGCTAATGAGATAAAAGATGTACTTTTATCACTGCCTTTTATACCTGAAAATATTAAAACGCAAATTAATGCTATAAAAGATTATAAGCATACCCTACCAATACCAGTTTTGAAGGATACTCAAACAACCCAGGAAGTAAATGTAAATGGGCAAAATGGGATTTTGATTGAGGATAACAAAACAAGTGATAAGGTGCTTATTTGGGTTGATAGTGATAACAATATATACACAATAAATTCATCTAATCTTTCTAAGGAAGACATTATTAATTTAGCTTATTCTGTTAAGTAATAATTGGAGGCTACCCAAATATTCAAATGTGGTAGCCTCTAAGGTGTTATAAAGGAGGTATATGATGATTTTAAGTACTGACAATTTAACAAAAATATATAGTACCAAAAAGGGTTGCTTTGATATTGATATAGAGATTCCATCGCCTCAGATATTTGGCTTATTAGGGCCTAATGGAGCTGGTAAAAGCACTCTTGTTAAAATGCTTGTTGGTTTACTTATTCCTACATATGGTAATGCCTATATACTTGATAAAAGTATTAGTGATGTTGCTTCAAGAAAATACATTGGATATTTACCAGAAAACTTTAAGCTTCATGATTGGCTCACAGGGTATGAGGTTTTGGAATATCATTCAAGGCTTCTTGGTATAAAGCAGAACAAAAATCTTATTTATGATTTACTTCATCTTGTTGGTCTTTTTGAGCATAGAGATTTTAAAGTAAAAAACTATAGCAAAGGAATGCAACAAAGGCTTGGAATTGCAGTAGCTCTTATAGGGGACCCCAAAATTGTATTCCTTGATGAGCCGACATCGGCACTTGACCCAATTGGAAGAATTGAAGTAAGAAATATAATTTTAAAACTTAAAAATAATGGAATAACTGTGTTTTTAAACTCTCATTTATTATCTGAGGTTGAAAAAATCTGTGATAGCATTGCAATAATAAATAAAGGTAAAGTAATAGCCAAAGGAAAGATTGAAGATTTTACAAACAATAATATAAAAATATATGCTAAGGTATCAAATATTAATGAAAATTTAATTGACTACCTAAATAATCAACAATACAAATTTTCTGTTCAGAATCAGAATATAATTGAGATTTTTGTAAAGAACAATGAAGAAATTCCTAAAATAAGTAGAGTATTAGCTAACCAAACAGAATTATATGAGCTTAAGAAAGAGGAACAACTTGAAGATATCTTCATAAAGCTTCTTGGAGAGGAGAATATCTTAAATG
Organism: Caldicellulosiruptoraceae bacterium PP1; assembly: GCA_041320695.1. Taxonomy (NCBI): domain Bacteria; kingdom Bacillati; phylum Bacillota; order Caldicellulosiruptorales; family Caldicellulosiruptoraceae; species Caldicellulosiruptoraceae bacterium PP1. Next base: position 64,377 of record JBGGOQ010000004.1, read on the forward strand.
GGAACAATAATTAGATATTCATATAAAGAGATGATTAGGAAAAAGATTTTTTTAATAACAGTTGTTTTAACAATTGCATTTTTAGCTTTGTATGGCTTTGGAGTGTATGAGATAAACAAAGAGATTATGGCTCATACTTCAAATATGCAAGATGCATCTACAATGATGATGAGAAGTGCACAATCAATATTCTATATATCGTTTGGGCTTTATTTTTCATACATGCTTGTTGCTTTTTTAATAATATTTGCAGCATCAGGGATTATATCATCTGATATTGAAAATGGAACAATACAGACAGTTTTAACAAGGCCTATATCTAGAGAAAAATATCTATTTGGAAGATTTATGGGTTATTTTCTTCTTGTTTTTTTGTACAGTATCTTTGTATTTTTATCAATAATATTGATAAATAAATTTTTTGGAATAAGTCTAAATTTAAAGACCATTAACATTATAAAAAGCATTTTAATATTTTCGATTATACCTATAACACTTCTAAGTATAACTACATACTTTAGCACAAAGATTTCAACATTAGGAACAGGAATAATAATTATTATCCTTATGGGATTATCGATGGTTGGAGGTATGATTGAGGAGGTTGGATATGTTATTTCAACTCAATCCCAAGTAGGGGATAGACTAATTAAGGTGGGGATAATAACAAGTTTAGTTATACCTGTTGATAATATATATAGAGAAACCTCAAGACAGCTTTTTGGGGAAGGGCTTTTAGCTTTTTCGTCATTTAATCCATTTTCGGGAACATCAACACCAAGTATATTTATGAAAATTTATTGGTTTTTATACATTTTAATATTTATTTTTTTAGCTTTAAAAAGCTTTAGAAAAAAAGATATCTAAATGAATTAAAAACCCTATAAATTGCCCTGCTAATTTGTTATAATATACATGCAATGTATATTGGTAAATATATGGTTAGAAGGAGTTTGATTTTAATGACTTTTGTAAGAGCAATTGTTGGAACGCAGTGGGGCGACGAGGGTAAAGGCAAAATAGTTGACTTTTTGGCAAAAGAAGCTGACGTTGTAGTAAGGGCTCAAGGCGGCAACAATGCAGGTCATACAGTAGAAGCTAATGGAGTTACTTATAAACTTCATTTAATACCATCTGGTATTCTTTACAAAGAAAAGCTAAATATTATTGGAAATGGTGTTGTTGTTGATCCCAAATCACTATTAGATGAAATAGAAAATCTCGAAGCAAAAGGTATTTCAACAAAAAACCTTAAACTTAGTGATAGAGCTCATTTAGTTATGCCTTATCATAATATATTAGATGAAGAAATTGAAAAAACAAGAGGCGATGAAAGTCTTGGAACAACTAAAAGAGGTATAGGCCCTGCATACACTGATAAAGCTGAGAGAACAAATCTAAGGGTTTGCGATATATTAGATGAAGAAGAATTTATTCAAAAGCTTAGAAATGTTTATGAAAGAAAGAATAGAATACTAACACAGGTTTATCATTATACACCTATGAAGTTTAGTGATATATTAGAGAAGTTTATGGTTTACGGTGAAAAATTAAAACCATATATTGAAGATACCATACAGCTTTTACAAGACAGAATAAAAGAAGGTAAAAAAATACTACTTGAGGGTGCTCAAGCTACTATGCTTGATTTAGACTATGGGACATATCCTTATGTTACATCATCACATCCAACAGCAGGTGGATTTTGCACAGGTGCAGGTATTGCTCCAAAACAGATAAACGAGGTTGTTGGTGTAGTAAAGGCTTATACTACGAGGGTTGGTAAAGGGCCATTTCCTACAGAGCTTTTTGATGAAACTGGGGATATGATTAGGGAAAAAGGCTTTGAATATGGTACAACAACAGGAAGACCAAGAAGATGTGGCTGGCTTGATTTAGTGGTTGTAAGATATGCAAGTTTAATTAATGGTATTGATAAGATAGCATTAACAAAATTAGATACATTATCAGATATTCCAAAACTAAAGATATGTGTTCAGTATGATTATAACGGTAAGACATTAGATTTATTCCCAGCATCACTAAAGGTTGCAGAGGATTGCAAACCAATTTATAAAGAGTTTGATGGCTGGAGCCTTGATGAAATCAAAAAGGCAAAATCATACGACGAGCTTCCAGAAAACGCAAAGAGATATATTGAGTTTATTGAGAAAGAAACCAATACAAAGGTGTGGTTAATAGGAACTGGTGCAGGCAGGGAAAGTATAATTGTAAAGGATTAATTTAAAATAAATTGGCTGTTCCATAGACTTGGGGCAGCCGTTTTTTTTTAAATAAATTTATGTATAAAATATGCTCTAATATTTTCATTATAATAATAAATTGACAGGGAAATATTTCAAAAGTTTAATTGATTATTAATTTTATATAAGCTAAATTGTAATTTTAATTTGCCTTTTTTAGAAGTCTAATTGCAATTTCATGTTCAGCTAACCATTCACGATAGATATCTTGGCTTTTTATAATAAAATCAAATTTTTTATTTACCTCTTCTCTAAACATTCTCATTTCTGTTTGAAATTCAGTAAGATTTGCCACTTGGTCATATACAATATTCATTCTTCTATTTAACTCTTTTGACTCTTCTTTAAGGATAGAAACATCAGATTTAAGGGTAGCAACATCAGATTTAAGGATTTCAACATCGGATTTAAGGGCAGCGACATCAGATTTAAGGATTTCAACATCATTTTTCAATGTAGCAACGTCAGCTTTAAGAACATTTACATCATTTTTAAGTGTAGCAACATCAGACTCAATATTACTTATTTTCGAAAGTATCAGTTCCAATATCTCCCTATCACTCATAACATTACCTCCAATTTTCAAAATTCATTAAAATTATTATATAATAATAAAAAATCAATTTCAAAAATAACTTTTTTAATAAATTAATTGGGAAAATAAACCATTTACAAACCTATTATTATCTGTTATAATAATAAACCGTTGTGGCAATCTTGGGCCATTAGCTCAGCAGGCAGAGCACCAGCCTTTTAAGCTGGGTGTCCCGCGTTCGAGTCGCGGATGGCTCACCATTTATGGCCCCGTGGTCAAGAGGCCTAAGACACAGCCCTTTCACGGCTGTAACAGGGGTTCGAATCCCCTCGGGGTCACCAAAACAGAAAAATATAAGGCTATCCAATATGGGTAGCCTTTTTGTATTTTGGGGAGGTTTTATTTTTCACAAACGCCAATAAGCATAAATGAGTTTCTTATATCAAAGACATTTCCTAAGTAATCTCCATAATAATTTAGGTTTTTATATCCCGCGTCTTTAAGTAAAGTATCTATTTCATTAAATAATATTGGCCTTAAATAAACAAAGCTTTCAAAACTTTCTTTTAAGTTTGTATCATTTTTTGTAATTCTGCCTATAAATTTAATTAAATTATCTTCAAATACATATTTTCTTTCAAAGATTATGGAATTATTTAATGCTGATAATGAAGGTAAAGAATTGATTTGAAGATTACAAATCCTATCATAATTAAGTATTTGAAATATAAACATATCAGATGAAGTACTTATATCTATTATAAGATTTTTCAAATCATTCTTATTTAATATATGAACAAGAGAATTACCAATACATAATATGGCATCAAGTTTTTCAAAAACATGATTTTTAAAATTTAGCATATTATCATTTATTATTTTGAACTTATTTTTAATAGTCTTTTTATTTATCTTTTTTCTAAATTTATCAAGTAAGTCTTCACTCAAATCTATACCAGTACAAGATATGCAAGTTTCAGATAATCCAATTAATATACTACCTGTTCCACAAGCTAAGTCTAAAACTTTTGAATTTGGTTTTATTCTTGTCTTTATAAATGAAATCTGATTTTCATCAAATTTAAAAATATCATCATAGTACATAGAAAGCATTTTATAAAATTCCATAAAGTTATAACCTCCTTTAAATATATATTCCCATTATTTAAAAAATTAATTGAGTTTTGTAATAAAAAAAGATATAAAATTAATATATAATATACTTAAGTATTTTTTAAGGGGTGGTTATGTTATGAAAATTACATATTTAGCCCATGCAAGTTTCTTAATTGAATTTGGAAATGGAACTAAGGTACTAACCGACCCATATGATGCATCAGTAGGATATACAGTTTTCGATGTTGAGGCTGATATAGTTACAACTTCTCATAAACATTATGACCATGCATATACAAATAAGGTAAAAGGTGATTTTACATTAATAGACAAAGAAGGACATTATGACATAAAAGGAATAAAAATTCAAGGTATTAAAGCTTATCATGACAATGTTTTAGGTAAACAAAGAGGAGAAAATATTATTTTTACTTTTGAAAGTAGATTCAAAGTGGCACATCTTGGTGATTTAGGACATACGCTTTCAACTGATATATCAGATAAGCTTGGCCAAGTAGATATTTTGTTAATTCCTGTTGGCGGAGTTTATACAATTGATGCCAAGGCTGCATATCAAGTTGTTGAAACTATAAAGCCTAAGATAGTTATTCCTATGCACTACAAGACTGAAAAACTAAAATTTGATTTAGGCAAATTAGAAGATTTTACAAGGTATTTTCAATATGTTGATATAACCGGTAAAGATACTATCGAAATTGATGGACTTCCTAACAATAGGCCTTATGTTTACGTTTTAAAACATAGGGGATAAAAAATAATGCTATATTTTGAGAGGAGATTTAATATGACAGCACAAAAGCAAAAGAAAAATGCTTATAAAAAAGAAAATATCAATATTTTATCCAATAATATAAGTAATAATAGCTATTTATGGATTAACTATTTGTTTTTAGCAATATTATCCTTAGTAGTTTTGATGAGCCCATTTTATAGAGGGCTTTACTTTGATTATGAACTATTAGCTTTTCAAGCTATTATATTTTCATTATTTGTTGCGTTTGTTATTTATTCGTTCATCAAAGAAAAAACATTTTTATTTAAAGAAAAGTTTGAATATCTTCTTTTACTATTTATAGGTGTATATTTTATACCATTTTTCTTTGCAGCTAATAAAAGACTTGCAATTGGAGAATTTATGAAATACATCTTTTATTTTGCTATATTTATAATGGCATATAGAATGGCAAAAAGCATTTTAGAAAGAAAAATAATACTAAATGCATTATTTATATCCACATTAGGTGTTGCTTTTTTTGGATTTCAGGCATCTGTGGGACTTATTCCTGAATCATCAAGGCCATTTGGAATGGCTATGAACGGTCTTTTTGTGCAGAATATGATTAACTCCACATTACAATATCACAATACAGCAGGAACAGTTTTAGCTTTTGGAATGATTTTAGGACTTTTACTTGCTCTTTTAAATGAGAATAGATTTATTTCAAGCTTATATTTCGGATTGACTTCAGTTGTAACGTCAGCATTTATATTTACTTATTCAAGAGGCTGTTATGTAACACTACCCATAGCTTTATTTATTATGTTTTTAATGCTGCCAAGAGAAAAAAGGATTTCGCTTGTATTTAATTTTGTTGCATTGATGATACCTGTTGTTATTCTTCTAAAGCCTATTAGTAGTTCAATGAATCCTAATAGCAAGTTAAAGCTATTTTTACTATTATTTATTGAGCTTTTAGTAGCTTTTATTATATGCCTTGCACTTACATTAATTAAAAATTTACTAAATAAAATTAGCAATAAGGTTTATCTTTTTGGTTTTATCATAGTGGTAATAATAGGAATAATTGGTATATATATAGCTTATGTTAAAAAACTTTTACCACAGGATCTTGTTTCAAAGATAGCATCAATTAGCTTTAAAGAAAGAAATTTTCAAGAAAGACTTGTTTTTTATAAAGATGGACTTAAGATATTCTTAAAAAGCCCTATTTTTGGATATGGTGGTGGCACATGGGTATCACTGTATTTTATGTATCAATCATATTTATATTTCACAACACAATCACATAACTACTTTTTGCAGGTGTTATTAGATACCGGAATAATTGGGTTTGGTATATTAGTATATCTTTTGTACTTCTTTTATTCAAAGGTATTAAAAGCATGGAAACAAAAAGAGTATTTATCAAATATAATTATTGCGGGAGTTACTGCTGCAACTGTGCAGCTTTATCTTCATTCAATATGGGATTTTGATTTTTCCTTGGCATCTGTTCAGGTCTTATTATTTGCATCATTAGGAGTTTTGTATTCGGTTGTTAAAGAGAAACTATTGGATAGTGAAGGGAAAGTACTTGAAATAAAAAAGCCATCAAAAGTTCTTTCACCAATGGTTGCAGTTGTATGCTTCTTTTTGATTATAATATCACTTAACTTTAGAGTAGGACATTACAACGCAAATTTAGGTAGTCAAGCATTACAAGTAAATGATATTCCAAAGGCTTATGAATATCTATCAAAGGCAGTATCATCTGATCCTTTATTAGCATCTGCAAGGCTTGATTATGCTACAACATTAACAAAACTTGGTGATCAGAAGAAAGATTCAGGAATTTTACAATTAGCAAATGAAAATTACAAAAAAGCAATAGCATATGATAGATTTAACTCAAGGATTAGAATGTCTTATGGAGCATTTTTATTATCACATGGCGATATTGAAAATGGATTAAAAGAGATAAACAACGCAATTAAATTCCAACCTTTAAAGCCATATAACTATGAGATAAAAGCAGATGCATATGCTAAGGTTGGAGACTATTATTTGAGTAAAGGAGAAAAAGAGAAGGCGAAGGGGTATTATAAGGTTGTTTTAGAGATACCAAAGGAGATTGAAAAGCTAAAAAAGGAAAGAGAAAAGATACCTAAAGAATTAATTGGGCAGGAAAAAATAACTCCTTTTGAAACAACCCAAAGAACTTTAGAGATAGTTAATTACGTAAATCAAAAGGTAAAAGGTTTATAAAAAGTTTCATGAAGGAGAGAAATGATTTTGACTACTTATATTCAAAATTTTATTAAGTACAAAGACCTTTTATATGAACTTGTTATAAGAGATGTAAAAATAAAATATAGACGATCTACATTAGGACTACTTTGGAGTTTATTAAATCCACTATTTATGATGATAATTATGACAATTGTATTTTCACACCTTTTTAGGTTTGATATAAAAAACTATCCTATATATCTTCTTAGTGGGCAGATAATTTTTACTTTTTTTTCTGAATCAACAAATATATCAATGAGATCAATAATTGATAATGCACCATTGATAAAAAAGGTATATATACCAAAATATATTTTTCCTGTTGCGAAGGTATTATCTTCGTTTATTAATCTTATATTTTCACTACTTGCTATACTTATTGTTATTATCGCAATGAGAATAAAAATAAGCTTGACTATATTGCTTTTCCCAATACCATTATTGTTTGTATTAATGTTCTCAATTGGTATGGGGCTTATATTATCATCATATGCTGTATTTTTTAGGGACATGATACATTTATATTCGGTAGGGCTTACTGCATGGACATATATTACCCCAATTTTCTATCCAAAAACAATAATCCCTGAAAAATATCGATTATTAGTAGAATTAAATCCTATGTATCATTATATAGAATATTTTAGAGATATACTAATAAACGGCAAAATTCCAAGTATAAACCAAACAATGATATGCCTAATTATATCAATATTTTTTATTGTTATTGGTACAGTTATATTCTACAAAAAACAAAATGATTTCATTTTGTATGTCTAAGATTTGGAGGGAAATATGTCGCAAAAATATGCAGTTGAGATACAAAATGTTTCAATGAGGTTTAATTTAGGAAACGAAAAAATTGATAGCTTAAAGGAGTATTTTGTAAAACTTATTACTAGAAAACTATATTTTCAGGAATTTTGGGCATTACAAGATATTTCTTTAAATATAAAAAAAGGTGAAGTTTTTGGGCTTATAGGACTAAATGGAGCAGGCAAAAGTACTCTTTTAAAGGTTATTGCAGGGGTTTTGAAGCCTACGAAAGGGAAAGTAATTGTTAGAGGTTCTATGGCTCCACTAATTGAACTTGGTGCTGGTTTTGATTATGACTTAACAGCAAGAGAGAATATATTTTTAAATGGAGCAATTTTAGGACATTCAAGAAGGTTTATGAAGGAAAAATTTGATGAAATAGTTGAATTTTCTGAACTAAAGGATTTTTTAGATGTTCCAATAAAAAACTTTTCTTCAGGAATGCAGGCAAGGCTTGGCTTTGCTATTGCAACAATTGTGGAACCAGAGATTTTGATAGTAGATGAGATTTTAGCAGTTGGAGATTTTCATTTTCAGGAGAAGTGTGAAAATAAGATAAAAAAGATGATAGATAACGGAGTTACCATTATTATGGTATCTCACTCAATTGAACAGATTGAAAGAATGTGTAAAAGGGTAGCATGGCTTGAAAAAGGCAAATTAAAGATGATTGGGCATACTAAAGAGATTTGTGAAGTTTACAAAAGAAGTTAATAACAGAAAAATGAAAAGGAATGATAAAAAATGAAAGGGATCATTTTAGCGGGTGGAACTGGTTCGAGGTTATATCCATTAACAAAGGTAACCAATAAGCATTTATTACCTGTAGGTAAATATCCAATGATATATCATCCAATTTTTAAACTAAAAAGAGCTGGGATAGACCAGATAATGATTATTACAGGTAAAGAACACATGGGAGCTGTTGTTAATCTTCTTGGTAGTGGAAAGGATTTTGGAGTAGAATTTACATATAGAATTCAAGATGAAGCAGGAGGTATTGCACAGGCTCTTGGACTTTGCAACTTTTTTGTAGGAAATGATAAGTGTGTAGTAATATTAGGAGATAATATCTTTGAAGATGATATATCAGAATATGTGAAAAACTTTGAAAAGCAAGATAAAGGTGCAAAGATTCTTATTAAAGAGGTTCAGGACCCTTATAGATTTGGGGTAGCCGAACTTAAAGGCGAAAATATAGTTTCAATAGAAGAAAAGCCAAAGAATCCAAAAAGCAATTTTGCTGTAACAGGAATCTATATGTATGACAGCAATGTTTTTGAAATAATTAAAACCTTAAAGCCATCTCATAGAAATGAACTTGAAATAACAGATGTTAATAATCAATATTTAAAAAGAGGAGAACTAACCTTTGATATATTAAAAGGTTGGTGGACAGATGCAGGGACTTTTGAATCATTGAAAAAAGCAAATGAGTTAGCTGATAATTTAGTCATTGATTTTCACCATGTTTAAATGAGGTGTTTTTAATGGAACTTATTGAAGGAGTAAAAGTAAAAGAACTCAAAAAACATGTTGATGATAGAGGATTTTTTATGGAAATTTTAAGAGATGATGATAATCTTTTAGAAAAGTTTGGACAAGCTTCAATGTCGTTAACTTATCCGGGAGTAATTAAAGCATTTCATTATCATAAGCTACAAGATGATTTATGGTTCTTTCCAAAAGGGAATGCACAGGTGGTTTTATATGATTTAAGAGAGAATTCTAAGACATATAAAAAAACAAATGTATTTTACTTGGGAGAGAATAATCCGATTTTATTATTAATCCCTAAAGGTGTTGCACATGGATATAGGGTATTAGGAAATGAACCAGCAATTATTGTATATTTTACAACAATGTCATATAACAGAGAAAATCCAGATGAATATAGAATAGCATGGGATGATAAAGAGATAAACTTTGATTGGACAACAAAGAATAGATAGGTGGTGTTTTAATTGGAAACAATATTAGTAACTGGTGGAGCAGGTTTTATAGGATGTAATTTTATAAGATATATGATAAATAAAGAAGAGTTTAAAATAATAAACTATGACTTGCTAACATACGCAGGAAACTTAGATAATCTAAAGGATATAGAAACTCATCCTAATTATGTTTTTTTAAAAGGTGATATATCAGATAGAAGCAAAGTAAATGATGTTTTTAAAAACTATGAAATAAACTATGTTATAAATTTTGCTGCAGAATCTCATGTTGATAGGAGCATAACAGGACCTGATATATTTGTTAAGACAAATGTCTTAGGAACACAAATTTTATTAGATGTTGCAAAACAACATAACATAAAAAAGTTTATTCAGATTTCAACTGATGAGGTATATGGTTCATTAGGTCCAACTGGTTATTTTACAGAAGAAACGCAACTATCACCAAATAGTCCTTATTCAGCATCAAAAGCATCAGCAGATATGATAGCAAGAGCATATTATAAGACTTATGGACTACCCATAAATATAACAAGATGTTCAAATAACTATGGGCCATATCAACATCCAGAAAAATTTATTCCAACTATTATTCTTAATGCAATAAAAGACAATCCTATACCTGTTTATGGTGATGGACAAAATATAAGAGATTGGTTATATGTAGAAGACCATTGTAGAGCTATCGAATTGGTTTTAAAAGAAGGGAAAATAGGTGAGATTTATAATATTGGCGGGAATAATGAATGGAGAAACATTGACATTGTAAAACTAATACTAAAGATATTAGGTAAACCAGAAAATTTAATTACCTTTGTCAAAGATAGACCCGGCCACGATAGAAGATATGCAATTGATTCAAGTAAGATACAAAGTGAATTAGGTTGGAAACCTAAGTATGAGTTTGATGAAGGGATAAAGAGGACTGTGGAGTGGTATGGGGAATAATCAGCTAAGAGAGGTTTTAGAGCTATGAGTTCTGACATTTATAATGATAAATACTATAATAATTATTTTAATGGGAATCCATATGACAGAAATTTTGAAACAATAATGAAATTTTTTGGAGATATTGCTGATTACATTATAAAGACATTTAATCCAAAACGAACACTTGATGTAGGCTGTGCAAAAGGTTTATTAGTTGAATGCCTTAGGGATAGAGGTGTTGAAGCATATGGATTTGATATATCAGAATATGCAATATCACAGGTAAGAGAAGATTTAAAACCTTTTGTTTGGGTTCAATCTGCACATGAGCCTATAAAAGAAAAATATGATTTAATTACATGTATTGAAGTATTAGAACATATTCCAAATGAATATGTTGACCAAGTTATCAAAAATATTACAAATTGTACCAATATAATTATAATATCATCTACCAGTTCGGCATTTGATGATCCAACTCATATTAATATAAAAACTAATATTGAATGGATAAATTTATTTGCAAAATATGGATTTGTTTTGGATTATAGATATAATACAACAGAAATTATAAGTAAGGATTCATTTGTTCTTTGTAGAAGTGAGATATATAATAGCAAGTTAGTTGAAGAAAATATGTTTATAAAAGAAAAAAATAAACAGTTGGGATATTTAATGACTCAATTACAAGAGGAATTAAATAAAATCTATAGATCAAAAGGATGGAAACTATTATTATATATTTATAAAACTAAAGAAAAGATTTATAAAATATTTCATAAAGCAATTAAATTGAGCAGAATAATGCATAAGTTAGTTAAATTATTTAATATAGTTAATATATTAAAAATTATAACTAAGGTTAAATCGATTGGTATTAAAGGAACATATAGTTTAATTAAAAATAAAATTAACTCTAATTACACTCCAATAGAATATGATTCTTTATTATGTGAGGCTGATATATCTAATAAAATAAAATATTTATTAGATAAATCAATAAAATTTAATATTGAAATTAATGAAAATAATTTTAATAGAATTGATATTTTTACAAATAAAAAAATTAATTATGGTATATCAATTATGTTAAAAATAAAAGATATTAATACAAATAAATTAATAAGAAAAGTTACTGTTAAGGATATAGATATAAAGGATGATGATTATACTATTTTTCAATTTGAACCAATTAAAGATTCTTCTAATAAAAAATATGAAATAACTATAGAAAATATAGGTCAAAAAGGAATCTATGTTTTTATTGATGAAAAGTATAATATATCAGACTATAATATAACTAGCGTAAATTTAATAAAAAGTAGAATATATATAAAAAAGTTTTTTGATAATATTTGTGAAGCATGGATTGACAAAAATGAACCAAAAGAAAAAGATTTAATTACACAAAGAAATACAAAGTTTATGATTGAACCTAAAATTAGCATTGTTGTACCAACATATAATACACCGAAGGAATTTTTAGTTGATATGATAGAATCTGTTCTAGACCAAACTTATAAAAATTGGGAATTATGTATAGCTGATGGTGGAAGCAAAAATAATACAAGAGATATATTAAAAGAATATGCTTTAAGAGATAGTAGAATTAAAGTAAAATTATTAGAAGGAAATAAAGGTATTGCTGGAAATTCTAATGAAGCGTTAAGCTTAGCAACGGGTGAATATATTGCTTTACTTGATCATGATGATCTATTACCACCTTTTGCATTGTTTGAAGTAGTAAAAGTTATTAATGAAAAGCCTAATGTTGATTTTATATATTCTGATGAAGATAAGATAACAGAAGATGGAAAAAAGAGATTTGATCCTCATTTTAAGCCAGATTGGAGTCCTTTTACATTAAGAAGCTACAACTATATTACACATTTAAGTGTAGTTAAAACAAGTTTAATTAAAAAAATAGGTGGTTTTAGAGAAGGTTATGATGGTAGTCAAGATTATGATTTGATATTAAGAGCCACTGAAATTTCCAAAGAAATATTCCATGTTCCTAAAATTCTATATCATTGGAGGATTTCAAATAATTCTACAGCATTAAAACCTGAAACAAAGCTATATGCATATGAATCAGCAAAAAAGGCATTAAGCGATCATTTGGAAAGATTAGATATTAATGGGTATGTAGAAAACGGACCAGTATATGGGAGATATAATATAAGATATAAATATGAAAAAGAACCTTTTGTATCAATTATTATTCCAAATAAAGATAATATTAAATATCTTGAACCATGTATTAATTCAATAATAAATTTAACAACATATAAAAATTATGAAATAATTATTTGTGAAAATAATAGTAATGAAAACAAAACTTTTGAATATTATAATAATTTATCTTCAAAATATAATAATATAAAAATTATTCAATATAAATCTAAATTTAATTATTCGTTAGTGAATAACTTTGCGGTTAAATATTCAAACGGGGATATTTTATTATTTTTAAATAATGATATTAAAGTGATTTCTGATGATTGGTTAAGTAATATGATTGAGATAATAATGATGAAAGATGTAGGTATTGTAGGAGCAAAATTGTTGTATTATGATAATACAATTCAACATATTGGTGTAGTAATAGGAATGGGAGGTGTAGCAGGTCATATTGGTAGATTAAAAAATAAATATTATTCTGGACATTTAGGTAATTTTCTTGTAACAAGAAATGTTAGTGCAGTAACAGGAGCATGCCTAATGATAAGAAAAGAAGTTTTTAATGAAGTCAATGGATTTGATGAAAGATTTGAAGTAGCATTTAATGATATAGACTTATGTTTGAAAGTAAGAGAAAAAGGTTATCAGGTTGTATTAACACCATATGCGGAGCTTTATCATTATGAATCAAAAACACGAGGTTATGAAGATACTATAGAAAAGCAACTTAGGTTTAAGAAAGAGATAGATTTATTTACTCAAAAATGGTATAAGGTACTAAAAGAAGGAGATCCTTATTTTAATAAAAACTTTGACCTTAATTATGAAGATTATGTAATAAAAATATAGTTATATAAAGGATTGAATAATTTTTATGTGTATTAGTTATATAAGATTAGGGTGATAAAAATAATTACAATTATTATTCCAAATTATAATGGATATAAATATTTAAATTCTTGCCTAAATTCACTATTAAATCAAACAAATAATAACTATAGTATAATAATTATTGACAATAATTCGAATGATAAAAGTATTGATATAATTAATTCTTTTAAAAAAAATAAATTAAATATTGAAATATTAAAACTAGATAAAAATTATGGATTTTCAGTTGCTGTTAATAATGGAATCAAGATGAGTGATGTAGAATATGTGATTGCACTTAATAATGATACAATTTTAGATAAGGACTTTGTTAAAAATATTTTGCATTACGTAAGAAATAAATCTAGTATATTTTCTTATTCTTTAAAAATGATACAGAATAATAATCCTTGTATAATTGATGATGCAGGAGACTATTATACAATACTTGGTTGGCATTATAAAAGAGGAAATGGGCTGCCTAAAGAAAAATATGATAAACCTTACGAAATTATCTCATCATGTGGTGGAGCAGCAATATATAATAAAAAGATTCTTGATGAAATAGGCTATTTTGACGAAGATTTTTTTGCATATCTTGAGGATGTTGATTTAGGTTTAAGAGCATTAATGAGGGGATATAAAAATTTTTATTGTCCAGATGCTGAGGTTCTTCATATAGGTAGTGCTACAACAGGTAGTAAGTATAATGAATTTAAAGTTAGACTAACTTCAAGAAACTCAATATATGTATTATATAAAAATATGCCATTATTTCATTTTATTATCAATTTTCCTTTTATTTTCTTGGGATACCTAATAAAACTTATATTTTTTACAAAGAAAGGATTTGGAAAAGTTTATATCAATGGCATTAAAGAAGGCTTGACAACATTATATAAATTTAAGCATAAAAGAAAAGAAAATATGAAAAAAAAGAAAATTTCAAATATAAAACTTGAATGGTATTTAGTTAAATCAACTGCTATTTTTATTTATGAGAATTTGCTTAGAATATATATAAAATTTTTTGGGAAGTGATAACAATGTTTCTTATTACCGGTGCGAAAGGGCAGCTTGGGCAAGAGGTTATTAGACAATTTGATGGGAAATATAAATACATAGGTATAGACATTGACCAGCTGGATATTACAGACAACAAAAAAACAATTGAGCTTATTAATGAAATAAAACCCACCCACATTATCCACTGTGCTGCATATACAAATGTAGACAAGTGTGAAGATGAAATTGATTTAGCATTTAAAGTAAATGCAATTGGGACAAGGAACTTAGCAATTACAGCCGAAAAGGTTAACGCAAAACTAATTTATATCTCTACAGATTATGTTTTTGATGGTGAAAAACAAACACCATATAATGAATTTGATGTGCCACATCCACAAAGCATTTATGGTAAATCAAAATTGGCTGGAGAAAACTTTGTAAAGGAATTTTGTAATAGATACTTTATTTTAAGAATAGCGTGGCTTTATGGTATAGAAGGCAATAACTTTGTAAAAACCATAATTAGATTAGCAAAAGAAAAGGGGAAATTAGAGGTTGTTGATGACCAAAAGGGTAACCCAACATTTACAAGAGATGTTGCCAAAATCATAGAATTATTGATGGAAACCGAAAAGTATGGTATATACCATGTCACCAATGAAGGGACAACATCTTGGTATGGCTTTACTCAAAAGATATTAAAAGAA
This sequence comes from Caldicellulosiruptoraceae bacterium PP1, assembly GCA_041320695.1. Lineage (NCBI taxonomy): Bacteria > Bacillati > Bacillota > Caldicellulosiruptorales > Caldicellulosiruptoraceae > Caldicellulosiruptoraceae bacterium PP1. The sequence goes on from JBGGOQ010000004.1 coordinate 79,790, forward strand.
TTTAATATAGACTGTGATTTGCAGCCAACTACATCTGATAAATTTGTTCGTCCAGCTAAAAGACCTAAAAACTCAAGCCTTGATAAAATGATGTTAAGGTTAGAGTTAAGCTTAAAAATGAGGTATTGGGAAGAGGCATTTGAGGAGTTTGCTTCTGAAATGAAAGGAAGATTATAATTAAATGGATCTATCAATTATCATTGTAAATTACAATACAATTAATCTTTTAAGAGATACTTTAAAATCTATATTTGAAAATCCCCCAAAAAAGTATTCTTTTGAAGTTATTGTTGTTGATAATAACTCTCAAGATAAAAGTCCTGACATGGTTGAAAATGAATTTAAAAATGCTCTACTAATCAGAAATAAAAGCAATGATGGCTTTTCGGTTGCTAATAATATTGGAATCAAAAAAGCACAAGGAAAGTACATATTATTGCTAAACTCTGATACGCAGATTCTAAAAGATACATTAGATAAATGCCTTGATTTTATGGAACAAGAAAATAATAAAAAGATAGGAATACTTGGCTGTAAAGTACTATTAACAAATGGAAAACTTGATATTGCTTGCCGAAGGGGTTTTCCAACTCCTAAGAATTCATTTTTTAAAATATTTGGTTTATCAAAACTTTTTCCAAAAAACAGGTTTTTTGCAGGGTATAATCTTACTTATCTTGATGAAAATAAGTCATATGAGGTTGACTCTGTAGTTGGAGCATTTATGCTTATTCGAAAAGAGGTAATAGAAGAAATAGGGCTATTAGATGAAGATTTCTTTATGTTTGGTGAGGATATTGATTACTGTTTTAGAGCGAAGAAAAACAACTGGAAGGTTTACTACTTTGCAGATGCAGTTATTTATCACCATAAAAAAGGCTCTGGTAGGACAAATCCTAAAGTAATTTCGGCATTTTATGATTCTATGTGGATATTTTATAAAAAGCATTACATTGACGAATATCCAAAAACAGTTGCAGTTTTAATATATATAGCAGTAAAAAGCATAAAGTATCTAAAGCTTTTATCTGCAAAGTTGAAAAGCAAAAGGAAAGGGAAATAACAATGCATAATATAAAAAAGTTATATATTAACATTATTAAACTTATTGATATTATATTTGCTTTCCTTTCTTTTTTTATTGCCTGGTATATAAAATTTGAAAGCAATCTATTTCCTAAAACTGGACACTTGGATATAAGCAGTTATTTATTAATAATTGCAATATATATACCATTTTTTTTATTTTTATCTTCAAATACACAACAATATTTAAAAAAAATAAATATCTTTCAAGAAATATACTTAGTTCTACGTGCTAATTTCTTCTCAATTATTTTTGTTGTAGTTTTCTTCTATGTTGTAAAACAAATTGACTATTCGAGAATATTCTTATTAATTTTTGTATCCATAAATATTCTGTTTAATATTATTACAAGACTTCTTTCAGGTTATTTAGTTCAGGCAACAAATAGGGTAGTAAAAAGCGAAAATATATTATTTATTGGTAAGAATAATCTATCAAAGGGTCTACATAAGAAATTTCAAACTACATCTTACAAAAACTATAAAATAATAGGCTATATTGATGATTACAAAACCGATTTTGATATATTAGGGAAAACTTCTGATTTAGAAAAAATAATAAAAAATAATACTGTTGATGAAATTATCATTTCAATACCATTAGAAGAATACCATAAACTTGATAAAATTATTGATATTTGTGAAAAATATGGAGTAAGGACATATATAATTCCAGATTATTTAAAATATATACCTTCAAAAGCACAGATAGAAGCTATTGATGATATACCTTTAATAAATGTGAGGTATTCTCCTTTAGATGAATGGACAAATAGGTTTATAAAAAGAAGCTTTGATATTATTGTATCATTGCTTGGGCTTATTATATGTTTGCCTATCTTTTTAATTATAGCCATAATGATAAAATTAACATCAAAAGGACCAATAATATTTACACAAGAAAGGGTAGGCTATAACAGAAGAATTTTTAAAATGCATAAATTTAGAACAATGAAAGTTCAAAAGCCAGATGAAGAAAAGAATAAATGGACTACAAAAGATGATCCAAGAAGAACACCAATAGGTAAGATTTTGCGAAAGCTATCACTCGATGAACTACCTCAACTTTGGGATGTGTTAATTGGTAATATGAGCTTAGTAGGCCCAAGACCAGAAAGACCACAATTTGTTGAAAAGTTTAAGGAAGAGATACCTAAATATATGATAAAACATAGAGTTCGCCCGGGAATAACTGGTCTTGCACAGGTTCATGGTTTACGAGGAGATACTTCAATTGAGGAAAGGATAAAATATGATATAGAATATATAGAAAACTGGACATTCTCACTTGATATTAAAATATTATTTGCAACGATCTTTAAAGGTAAATTTATGGAGAATGCATATTGATTTTTTAAAAACAAAATTGCATTGTATACATTATTTTATGGGAAAAAATAAGAGATATAACATAAATAATATGAAAATGTTATAAAGTCAAATTTTAATAAGGAGAAAATATAAAATGCTAAGATATAGCATAAGGAAAAATGAAAAATGGTTAATTGAATATATTGAAGGTTTAAAAAATTTAATGGGCGATAGATTATCTTTAATAATATTGTATGGATCTTATGCACGCGGAGATTGGGATGAAGAATCAGATGTAGATATATTAATTGTAATTGATGATGATATAAATAATTTGCAATTATATAAACAAAAAATTGTAAGGCTTGAATCAGAAATAATTTTAAGATATGGAGTATTGATTTCTTCGATTATAACATTGAAAAGCACATATACTTCAAAAGTTAATTTTATACCATTATATATTAATATTAATAAGGAAGGTAAATTATTATATGGATAATTATAGATTGGAATTATCAAAGTATAGACTTGATAAAGCTAAAGAAGATTTTATGATTTCAAAACTAAACTTTGAAAATGATTATTATAATGGAGCAGTAAATAGATCATACTATGCAATATTTCATGCAATTAGGGCAGTATTAGCAATTGATGGATTTGATTCCAAAAAACATTCTGGTGTTATAGCATATTTTATAAAGCAATATATAAAGACAGGGGTATTTTAGACAGAACTATCTGAAATTATTCTTCAAGCTAATAATATTAGGCATGAAAGCGATTATGAAGATTTTTATTATGCATCTAAAGAAGAAGCAGATAATCAGATTAAAAATGCTGAAATATTTATTTCAAAAATTGAGCAATATTTGATACAAATATACAATAATACCTAATATTATATATTCCATTTGTATATGAAATCCATTATAATATAAAGGTTAAGGACAAAATCTTGTGGAGGTTGTAATATAATGCCTAAGGATTCGAAGGTAAAATATATATTTGTTACAGGTGGTGTTGTATCAGGACTTGGAAAAGGTATCACAGCAGCATCTATTGGAAGATTATTAAAAGCAAGGGGTCTAAAAGTTACTATGCAAAAGTTTGACCCCTATATTAATGTTGATCCGGGAACAATGAGCCCATATCAGCATGGTGAGGTTTTTGTAACAGATGATGGAGCTGAAACCGACCTTGATTTAGGACACTATGAAAGGTTTATAGATGAGAACTTAACAAAGAATAGCAATGTTACAACGGGAAAGATTTATTGGTCGGTTTTACAAAAAGAGCGTAGAGGAGATTTTTTAGGGGGGACTGTTCAGGTTATACCTCATATTACAAATGAGATTAAAGAAAGAATATATAGACTTGGCAAGAGTAATTCAACCGATGTTGTTATAACCGAAATTGGCGGAACTGTTGGTGATATTGAAAGCCAGCCGTTTTTAGAAGCAATAAGACAGGTTGCGACTGATATTGGTAAAGAAAATGTTTTGTATGTCCATGTAACATTGGTTCCTTATCTTGGTAAATCAGGAGAGCTTAAAACAAAGCCAACTCAACATTCAGTAAAAGAGCTAAGAAGTATAGGTATTCAGCCTGATATAATAGTTTGTAGAACTGAAAAACCACTTTCAGATGATTTAAAGTCAAAAATAGCCTTGTTTTGCAATCTAAAACCTGAGTATGTAATTCAAAATCTTGATGCTGGGAGCCTTTATGAAGTTCCATTGATGCTTGAAAATGAAGGACTTGGGGAAATTGTATGTGAAAAACTGGGCTTCCCATGTACAAAGCCAGATTTAGCAGAGTGGGTTTCAATTGTAGAAAAAGAAAAGAATCTAACCGAATGTGTTAAGATAGCATTGGTTGGTAAATATGTAGAGCTTCATGACGCTTATCTCTCTGTTGCCGAAGCATTGAAACATGCAGGAATTTTTAATAGTGCATGTGTTAAAATTCTCTGGATAAATGCAGAGGAAGTTACAAACGAAAATGCAAGTGAATTATTAAAAGATGCTCATGGCATATTAGTTCCCGGTGGATTTGGAGATAGAGGTATTGAGGGCAAGATTGCTGCAATAAAGTATGCGAGAGAAAGCAAGACTCCATTTTTTGGTATATGCCTTGGTATGCAGTGTGCTGTAATCGAATTTTCAAGAAATGTTTTAGGATTTACAAATGCTAACTCAACTGAGTTTGATGAATCAACACCATATCCTGTTATTGACATAATGCCAGAGCAAAAGGATGTTTACACAAAAGGTGGAACAATGAGGCTTGGTATTTATCCTTGTAAACTTGAGGATAATACAAATGCCAGAAGGATATATAATGAGGAACTTATCTATGAAAGACATAGACATAGATATGAGTTTAATAATGAATATAAAGAAAGATTTAAACAGGCAGGGTTAATACAATCTGGTATCTCTCCAGACAGAAGGCTTGTTGAGATTGTAGAATACAAAGACCATCCATGGTTTATTGGGGTGCAATTTCATCCTGAGTTTAAATCAAGACCACAAAGGCCACACCCGCTTTTTGCAGATTTTATAAGGGCTTCGATAGAAAATAAGAAAAAAAGAGAGGACTAATCCTCTCTTTTTATCTTCTTCTCCTATAATTATAAAAGCTACTTATTTCTCTCGAGCTTCTATATCTTCTCTCATGCTTTCTGTGCCCAGATGATATTGAAATAGGCAAAAAGGCTAAAAACAATATTGTCAGTAGAATGTTAAGGCCAATATGTACAAAAAGATAAATAGGTTTTCCAAGAATAAAGCTTGGCTTTATATATTTTGAATACTGAACAATTCCCATAAGTTCAATAGAGAGTGCTTGTAATAAAAAGTCCCATATAGCTGAGTAATAAACATTGAAAATAAAAAATATTAACATTAAAATTGATACAAAAAAGCTTGGGAACAAAATAAAGCTAACAGTTATGTAAAACTTAAAGCCAAATGCTAAAACATATATTAATAGAATACAAAAAATTGACCATATTAAAAGATGCTCAGCATTTTTAGAGAAGAGATTTGTTCCAGCAAAGAAGAACAGACTTAAAAAAAGCCACAAGAAAAACTGCTCAGAAAATTTCAATTTCATATCATCGCTCTAATATAAGAGCCTTCCTCCCTTCTATTTCACCTCATAAACAAATTTACTTTTCAGAAAATCATCGGGTACTATAATTCTATTTGGTTTGAAAAGCTCAATTCCTGCCTTTTTAAAGCTTGTCCAAATCATTTTTGTACAGTAAGTAAGATTTTCATTCTGGATAGGAGCTAATAAGAAAAAAACACTACCAACATTTTCTTCAATGTTTATGCAAGCCTTTATTTTGATGTCATCTGAAGTCATTATGCGAAGTATCTTACCATAAGAATAGTATTTATAATGTTCAACAGGCACATATCTAATTCCTTCACCAATATTACCATCTACTGTTAAGCCATTGCCGATATACAAGGCAGCGTGAGTATAAGTTCCATAAACACTTTTTGGATTACCTACAATTATTATATCACCCACTTTTAGTTTTTTAAAATCAATTGTGTTTACATCACCATTATAAAACCCATCAGCGTAGTAACCCTTTAATGTAAGGACTATTACCTTTAATTCTATTGGTAATTTAGCAAAATATTGTTCATGTATGAAATTAATATACAAAATAAATGAAAAAATTAACAGGAATATTATAACAACAAACAATAATTTTCCATTAAATATTTTCATACACAACCACCTCTTTGATATTATACATTAATTTTCATATATAATTAATATATTTTTGTAATTGTGTTTCATTGACGTTACAATTAGATAACAAGTCTGTCATTTTAATTGACTTATGTAAACCTCGTTGCTAAAATTGAATTGTAAGTCGGGTAAAACCCGATAAAAAAATTATATCAGGAGGGTTATATAGCATGTCAAAGTTTAAAAAACTTATTGCTATCATTACAGTATTATTATTCGCCCTTTCTATCATAGCTCCTGTTTTTGCACAGGGTGAAACAACTACAAACCCTGTATACGACGAGGCAGCTAAAGTTCTTAAAGATAAGGGTGTCATGCAAGGGAACCAAAATGGGGATCTTATGTTAACAAAAGCTCTAACAAGAGCAGAGGTTGTAACAATGATATTAAGGTCCCTAGGTCAAGAAGCAGCAGCAGAGGAATATGCTGATGCTGATGCTTCATTTAAGGACACAGCTAATCACTGGTCCAAAAAGTATGTAGAGCTTGCAAAGGAAATGGGTATAGTAAATGGTTACCCAGATGGAACATTCAGACCAGAACAAAAAATTAAGTTTGAAGAGCTTTGCAAGCTTTTAGTTGCAGCTATGAACGAAACACCAGCTGCAGGAAAATGGCCGCTAAACTATGTTAGAAAAGCACTTGAACTTGGGCTTTTCAATGGTATTGAAGATGAAGTAGGTATTGGTGATATTGTTATAAGAGGTCAAGCAGCAGTTGCATTCCAATCAGCATTCTTCCAACCAGAAAAGCAATTGACAGTTAAGAATGTTCAAGCACTAAGCAACACTTCAATCCAAGTAGATATTGCAGCAGCAGAAGGACAAACATTAGCTGACGGAGATGTTGCAGCAGTTGACTTTGATATTAAAGATGCAGCAAATGAATCACAACTTCTTGGTATTTCAGACGTATCATTTGATGCAGCTTCAGGCAAAGCTATAATAAAGACAGCAGCTCAAGAAGCAGGAAAGACATATAAGCTATACTTCAGAGGCCAAGATACTACAAAGACTTTTGTTGGTCTACCAGCTGATCTAAATGTAGCTGAAGTATCAACAGATAACCTAAAAGCAATTAATGTTAAATTTAATGATAAAGTTGACAGCACAACATTAACAACTGATAACATAAAGATTGCTAATCACACAATTGAATCAATAAAACTATTAGATGATGGCAAAACAGCAGTAGTTGTTGTAAGTGGTAACATAGGCCAATTTGAAAAAATTTCTCTTTCATTAGATAACATAAAATCAATTTATGGTAAAGTTTTATCTGGCTACACAAAAGAACTTGTTGTTTCTGACATCAAAAGACCTGAATTGTTAAGTGCAAGTGCATTAAACTACAAAACAGTTAAACTAATGTTCTCAGAACCAATTAACCAAGCAATTGATTCTAACCCAGCTTACTATCCATTAAGAAGCAACATTAAGATTGATGGCCAGATAGTAGCAGCAAATATAGCAGCAGTAGATCAGGTTGAAAAGTCAATAACATTAAAGCTTTATTCACCACTTGCTAAAGGAACACATGTAATTGAAGTTTCAGGCTTGGTTGACTTTGCATCATTCAGCATGGATACAAAAAATGTATCATTTGATGTAGCAGAAGATGTTCAAGCACCATTTATAACAAATGTAGCACTTGTTGACTCAAAGACATTTGAAATAACATTTAATGAAATGTTAGATCAAATCGGAACATTTAAGGTAAACGGAGTTGCACCACAAACAGTTACTCCAGTAGCTGATTCAAACAATACTAAGTTTACATTAAAGATGGCTTCATCATTACCATTTGGAACAAGACTTGTTGCAGTAAGCTATGTTGGGCAAACTGACTTAGCAGGAAACAGCGTTTCAACCGAACAAACAAAGTACGTAGAAATTGCTGATGATACAACATCACCAGATGCGAAGGTTGAAATGCAATCAAATAACGACATAGAAGTAACATTTACAAAACCAATTAGACTTGACTTTGATTCAAGCTATCAACCATATGTAAAACTACTTCAGGGAACAACTGAAAAGGCAAGTGTTGCAATAAACCCAGCATGGTTTGGTACAACACAAGATACTATGATTATTCCAGCAGCAACATTTGGCTTTGACTCAACAGATGTAGCATCATACACATTAAGAATTACAGGTATTAAAGATGCTTCAATAAGACAAAACCCAATGGCTGATAAAGACTTTGCAATATCAGTAGCTGATACAAAGAAACCAAATACAGCACCATATTTTGCAGTAACACAAGATGCAGCTAACTCAGATAATGACTTTGTAACACTTTACTTCACAGAAGCTATGGATGCTTCAACACTTGCTAATGCAAGTAACTATATCTATAATGATGGAACAGCAGACAAACCATTAGGTTCACTTGCATCATTTGTAAAACTTGTAGTAGCTCAAGACAAGAAGAGTGTACAAATTTACATGAAGAATGCAAGAACAATACCTCAAACAGCAACATTTAAGGTATTTAACCTAAAAGACTTAGCAGGAAACACAATAGTAACAGACGCAAATGGATTTAAGACAATTGCAATGTTACCTAACCAAGACTTTGCAGTTGCTGGCAATGTATATGCAGTATCACTAAATGAAATAAAAGTAACATTTAATAGAAGCATAGGTTCAATAAACCCAGCAAGCTTAAAGCTTGTATACAGTGGAACACCATCTGTTGAAATTGCAGTAAGAGGTGCAGTAGTTGACCCAGACAACAATGGTAGCACAAATGTAGCTAAACTAACACTTGCTGGCTCAATAAATGCAACTGATGTACAAAACTACACATTAGTAGCATTAGCTAATGCTGGTTATGTTGATGGCATAGTTGACACATATGGCAAGAAGTTAGCATACAGTGGTGCTTATGTTGTAAATGACCAGATTAAGCCAACTGTAACAGTTGCAACTGGTGACAATGCAGGCGAAATCAAGGTAACATTCTCAGAAACTGTAGCTGCAACATACGCTGATATTGAAAACTCAATCATAATCTCAAAGATGTTTGGTGATTATGCAAGAGTTAAATTGCAAAACGGTGTAACATACAGAATTGCTGATGGTAATGAATCAGGATTCAAGACAATAGTTCTAATGCTAAATGGTATTTCAGCAACAGATAAGCAATACTCATTATTAATATCTGCAGGTTTAATTAAAGATAAGGCTACAACAGGTGCTAATGATATAGTTCCTGTTCTACCATCAATAGTTTCAGCAAAATAAAAGCTCATTAAATATTAAGGGTTAGGGAAAAAATTTCTCTGACCCTTATTTTTTTATAGTAAAATATATTTATACTGGGTTTAATACTTTTTCAAAAATATTTCGATAAAATTACAATTCTATTACAAATCACTTCTAATAATTGACTATGAAAAATATACCTGTTAAAATTTTAATGTAAGTAAGGGGTAAAGCCCCTAAAATAATACAAGGAGGTTTTTTAGGGTATGAAGAAGTTTAAAAGACTTATTGCAATCGTAACAGTTCTTCTATTTGCCCTAACTATAGTAGCTCCTGCATTTGCACAGGACGAAGCAACAACAAATCCTGTGTATGATGATGCTGCTAAGGTTCTAAAAGATAAGGGCGTTTTACAAGGTAACGAAAATGGAGATCTTATGCTTGATAAGACTCTCACAAGAGCAGAAGTTGTAACAATGATACTTCGTGCAACAGGTCAAGAAGATGTTGCAGAAGAATATGCTGATGCTGATGCTTCATTCAGCGATACAGCTGACCATTGGGCAAAGAAATATATAGAAGCTGCAAAAGAGCTCGGTATTGTAAATGGTTATCCAGATGGCACATTTAAGCCAGAAGCTCCAATCAAATTTGAAGAGCTCTGCAAATTATTAGTTGCTGCAGCTAACGAAACACCAGCTGCAGGGAAATGGCCACTCAACTATGTAAAGAAAGCACTTGACCTTGGATTCTTCAATGGTATTGAAGATGAAGTAGGTATAGGGCAAGTTGTAGTTAGAGGTCAAGCAGCAGTTGGATTTGCAGCTGCATTCTTCCCACCAGAAAAACCAGCTCCAGTTGTTAAGGATGTTCAACCAGGTGATAATACATCATTTGTTGTAACACTTGAACCAGCTGCTGGTTATACATTAGAAGATGGTGATGTAACAGCTGCAGATTTCGAAGTTAAAGATGCTGCAGATGAAACAAAGACACTTGCAGTTAAAGATGCTACATTAGATGTTGCTACAGGCAAAGTTAAAGTAACAACAGATCCACAAGTAGCAGGTAAGACATACAAAGTATTCTTCAGAGGTCAAGACACAACAAAAACATTTGCTGGCGCTCCAGTAGATTTAACAGCAGATGTTCCAAATCCAGACAATCTTAAGTCATTTACAATCAAATTTAACGATGAAGTTGATCCAGCAACATTAGTTAAAAATGATACAATTAAAGTTGATGGTAAAGATATTTATGATTTGAAATTACTTGATGATAATAAAACTGTATATGTAGTTTTGTCAGATAAATTTGATCAATTTACAAAATATAATGTATTAATAAATGGTGTTAAATCTAAATTTGGCAAGACATTAACAAACTTTAGCAAAGAAGTATCTGTTTTGGATTCAAAACAACCAGAAGTAACAAAAGTTGAAGCTTTAAATCCAAAACAAATTAAAGTAACATTTAGTGAACCTATTAACGAAACAAAATCAGATTTATATTCATTAAGAGATAAAGTAAAAGTTAATGGTTTATATATAACTGCAAAAATTACATCAGTTGATCCATTAACAAATTCAATAGTATTTGAACTTTATTCAGCATTAACAAAAGGTACACAAAACATTGAAATTACTGGTTATCAAGATTTTGCTAATTATACAATGGTGGCTAAACAAACAACATTTGATGTTCAAGAAGACATAAAAGCACCTACATTAGTAAAAGCTACATTCCAAGATAAACAAACAATAATTGTTGAATTTGATGAACCATTAGTTTCTGGTACAGATTCAACAGTTCCTTATGGAACATTTAAAGTAAATGGCAATGTTGCAACAGCTAAATTTGTTGATAATACAAATAATACTCAGGTTAAATTGACATTATCACCAGCTTTATCATTTGGTACATTATTAGCTGCAATAACTTACCAAAATCAAAAAGATTTAGTTGGAAATACTGTATCAACTGAACAAACATATACTTTATCAATTACAGATGACACAATACCACCAGTAATTAATAATATCGAAGTATTAGATGGTAATACTGTTAAGGTAGTATTCTCAAAACCAATGAGTAAAACAGATGGTACTGTAACTCAAGGTACAACATCTAATAATGTGCAGTCTTCATGGTGGACAGATGACTATACATTACAAATACCAGCAGATAAAGTTGGTTTGGCATCAGTTAATGGTGGGAACTACACAATTAAGTTCGAAAACTTTAAAGATATGTCTATACGTGGCAATGCAATGCTAACAGTTGAGAAACCTATTACAGCAAAAGATACTGTAAAACCAGTTGTTTCAGACAAATTTAAAGTTGAAAACGGATCAACATCAGATTATGATGTAGTAAAGATATTCTTCTCAGAACCAATGAATAGAGATACAATAGCAAATGTATCTTCATATGTATACGTAGATGCAGGAAATAATGAATATCCATTATCTGCAGTATCAAACTTTACCGGTTTGACTGTAGCATCTGATAATAAGAGTGTTACAATTGGTTTTAAGAATGCAAGAACATTTACTACAGAAAAATTCAAGTTATTTGCTATGAAAGATTTAGCAGGTAATTTAATAGAGACAAATGGTGTAGCAGTTGTATCACTAATTGGTAGTGCAAATGCATTAGTAATTAATTCAGCAAAGGCTACTTCAGCAACAGAAGTTACTGTCACATTTAATAATAAAATTGTATCAGTAGATCCTAGAATATTAAAATTAAAAGTTGGCAACAGTGAATTTGCATTTAGTAGTGCAACAATTGATACTACAAATAGTAATGTAGTTAAATTTACAGCAACAACAAATATCCCAGCTGATACTGCAAATACAAGCATTTCAATTTGGGATTCTAGTAAAATAACAGATATTTATGGACAGAATTATAGAAATTCAACTGATACATTTGTAGTTAATGATGGTATTGCACCTACAGTAACAATTGCAACTGGTGATAACTCAAAACAAATTAAATTAACATTTAGTGAAACTGTCAAAGCAACATATGATTCTCAAGTTTATGCAAGCATTATTATGGTTAAAGTAGCAGATGGTTCATTTGTTACATTAGATAGTTCAAATGTTGCTTATGGTAGTGGTGAAAATAAAGATGGATTTAAGACATTAATAATTACTGCACCTGAAGCAACAACTGATTATTATATAACAGTTTCACCAACATATATTAAGGACGCTCTTGCAGGTAATGCTGTTGAACCTCAAATTAATGTAAAAGTAACTTCAAAATAGTTATAATCAATATAAATTTTATTTGAATAAAATTTATAAATAACAGAGGTAGGAATAAAATACCTACCTCTGTTATTTGTCGCTATATCAATAGTAAGGGTAGGTAATTTAATCAAATGCCTACCCTAACTAATTTTAAAGTTAATAATTGAATTGTGAATGTATTTATTAACTTGAATCAAAAATTGAACATGACAAAACAGACCAACTAAGCAGTTGGTTGAAAAAATTAGAATAAAGGCAATCATTTTCTACAGAAGTGGTGGATTCTATTCCTAAATCTATCAATATATTCAAATCATAAAGCATTTCTTATTAACTTTAATTTTATTATTAAAACCTTCAATACAACCATTGTGTAAAGGATATAAAATTAATTAATAATTTCTATAAACCAACTATTAAAAGTATCAACACAAGAATGATAATAATAACAGATAATCTAATAGTTATTATCAAATGCCTTCTTATAAGTTTTTTTAATTATATTTTATCAAGGTAGGCATTTGAATAAAGTGCATTTTTTTATTTCAAAAATAAATATTGGAATTACCATTCCAATATATAGAGTCTGATTCTAATCAATCATTTCAAATAAATAATTTAATACCGAATGATAGTATCATTCGCATAGTAATTTCAAATTACATAACCATATTGTATCAACATTTCAATAGTTTCATTTTCAATATTATCAGTTTAATAAACTTCAGAAGCAACATCAATGCAAAATGCAACCGAATGCATTATTGATGATATTACTAAGCAAATATATTTAATTAATAATATATAAAAATAAATATACTCTTGAAATATATTTGTTAATATTTTATAATTATTATCAACAAACGATTGCATTAATAAAAGGAGGTATTTAAAATTGAAAACAAATTTCAACAGTAGGAGAATTTTAGCAACATTTCTTCTAATCATTTTTGCATTAACTCTTGTACCAATAGCTTCTTTAGCAGACGACAACAAAACCACACTTATAATACACTACTATAGGTACAATGAAGACTACCAAGGTTGGAACTTATGGATATGGCCTACAAAACCAAATTCAGCTGAAGGAAATGCATATGCATTTACACAAAAAGACGACTTTGGTATGGTAGCAAAGGTTGAACTACCAGGAACTGTTACCGAAGCAGGTATTATTGTTAGAAAAGGGAATTGGGAAGCAAAGGATGTAGGTGTTGATCGATTTATAAAAAACATTAATGGAACAAAAGAAGTTTGGCTCATAGAAAGTGAACAACCAATTTATGAAACACAGCCTCAAAAAACACCAAAGCAGACTGCATATTTGGATGGACTAAACACCATAGTTGTAAAATTAGCAAAAAAGGCTGATATATCCCAAAAAGATGCTTTACAAGGTTTTAGCATAAAGGCTTTTTATGATGATATTAAAATAAAAAAGGTAGAACCGGTTTTACCTAAAGTTACAAAGAATGTTAAACCAGAAGATGTTGGTTATGAGTTAATTGATGGCGGTTCAAAGGTTCGATTCATTCTAAAACCAAATTCTGGTGATTTTAAATTTACTGATACTTCAGGAAAGCTTGAAGTCTATTTATCTGGGACAATGAATGACTGGGGCGGCACATCATCATCAGAAGGCAAATATAAGCCCTTACCTAATTGGAAACTTACATGGAATAGCGAAAAAGGTTACTATGAACTTATTAAGGATTTTGGTAAAGACGGGATAAACTTTGGTGCTAAATTTAAGTTTACCTCATGGGATGGGAATGAAGCAACTTGGTACCCTGGCGGTATGGGCAATGATAAAGTACTTCAGGAATTATATACAGGTAATGAAAAAATAACAAAGGTAGATCAGTTTAAAATAACAACAGAAGATGAACTTGAACCACAAGTTCCATATACAGTATCAAAAAATGGATTTAAATCAACTATTGCTATACCAAGAAACATTTTGGACAATCAAAAATACTTCTACAATGGTAATGACCTTGGTTCAACATATTCACAAAATAGCACCAGTTTTAGATTGTGGGCACCTACAGCAATCAATGTTATATTAAGGCTTTATGATGATTATAAAACTAATAAATATAAAGAATATGAAATGCAGCAGTCTAAAAACGGTACATGGTTTTATAAAATACCTGGAAACCTAAAAGGAAAATATTATCAGTATGAAGTATGGCTGGCATCAAACTCCCTAACAGATGACACAATTAGAAAAAATGTTGTTCCAGACCCGTACTCAAAAGCTACATCAGCAAATAGCGAAAGAACATTAATATTTGATCCAAAAGATACAAATCCAGTTGGCTGGGAAAATGATTCTTTTGTTAAAACACCTAATCAAGAAGATGCTATAATTTATGAGACACATGTCAGAGATTTTACAATTGATGCAACAAGTGGTATAAGACCTGAATTTAGAGGTAAATATCTTGGATTTACTCAAGAAAATACAAAAGGACCTAATGGGGTAAAAACAGGTATTAGTCACTTAAAAGAGTTAGGGATTACTCATGTTCATTTACTACCAACATATGATTTTGCGACAGTTGATGAAAATAAAGTTAATAGTGGTTACAATTGGGGTTATGATCCTGTTTTATATCAAAATGTTGAAGGCTCATACGCAACAAATCCTAATGGTATTGCAAGAATTAAAGAATATAAACAAATGGTAATGGCACTCCATAAAAATGGTATTGGTATTATACAAGATGTTGTTTTTAACCATACAGCCCAGATTGGAGAAGCATCTAAGTTTTCAATATTTGATAAAATTGTACCAGGTTATTTCTATAGACTTGATAAAGACGGAAATTATTCAAATGGTTCAGGTATTGGAAATGAAGTTGCAAGCGAAAAACCAATGGTTAGAAAGTTTATAATTGATACACTAAAATATCTAACAAGTGAATATCATATTGATGGTTACAGATTTGATTTGATGGCGGCAATTGATAGAATTACTATGGCACAATCACAAAAAGAAGTAAGGGAAATAAATCCATCAGCAATTTTCTATGGTGAAGGCTGGCTAGGAGGAGCATCAGCATTATCTCCTGAACTGAGAATGGAAATAGGCTCAAAAAATCAAGCAGGGCTTCATATAGCTTTCTTCAATGACAGAATTAGAGAGGCAATAAGAGGTAATCTAGATAATGAATCCAAAGGATTTATGCAAGGTAATTATCAAAATAGACCGCAAGATTTAAAAAATGGAATTAAAGGTGCAATAGATGAGTTTGCAACTGATCCAGACGAAACAATAAATTATGTATCGGCACATGATAATTTGACTCTCTGGGATAAACTTCAACTTAGTGCTAAAAATGAAAGTGATGAAGTAAAAGACAAAATGGGTAGGCTTGCAAATGCAATTGTTCTCACCACGCAAGGTATACCATTCTTACATGGTGGAGTTGAGTTTAACAGAACAAAATATATGAACAATAATTCATATAATGCTGGGGATAAAATTAATAAGTATGATTGGAATCTAAAGGTAAAATGGTTTGATACATTTAAATACTATCAAGGACTTATTGAACTTAGAAAAGCTCATAGTGCATTTAGATTAACAACAGCAGAGGATATAAATAAATACTTGAAGTTTATACAAACACCATCTGGAACTGTTGGGTATGAATTAAGCTATCCAAATGATACTTGGAATCACATTATTGTTGTTTATAATGCGACAAAACAGGTAAAAGAGATTAATCTTCCTGAAGGCAATTGGGTTGTAGTTGGCAATGGTGATGAAGTTGGAACAACACCAATTAAAAAATTAGCAAATTATGTTTCATCTAAAGCATTTGTTGCACCAATTAGTACATTTATAGCATATAAAGCTGATAAATTTCCAGATGGATACAAATTAGATAAAGATACAAAGCCAGTCTCATTAGCTACAGCATCAGGAGATAATCAAGTTAAAGTATACGGTCAAGGTGATGTTACAGTTGAAATTAATGTAACAGTACCACAAGGAACAGATGATGATATTATTTATATAGCAGGCTCATTTGCAAAAATTGACATGAGCGATTGGAATCCAGGTGATGCAGACAATGCTTTAGAATTAATAAAGGTATCACAAGGTAATTACAAAGTTATCATTAAAGCAAATGATGGAGATGTTTTTGAATATAAATATACTAGAGGTTCATGGGCAACAGTTGAAAAAGGAGCAAATAAAGAAGAAATTAATAATAGAAAAATAGTTGTTAAAGCAGATCAAAATAAAAAGATGGTAATTGATGACAAAATTGCAAACTGGGCTGATAAATAAGAACTTTGGGGAATGTTTAATTAACATTCCCAAACTTAAAAAAGTAAAAAGGAGGAAAGAATACTATGAAAAAATTATCTTTAAGAAAATTTATAGCTTTTTTCACCTTGCTTATCTTTACAATATCAATTTTCAATTTTAGCTTTTTTGAAAAAGCAAAGGCTCAAGATACTGTAAAAATAGTAGGTAACTGGGCTGATGCTGGTTCATGGAACTTTAATAATTCTACAATAGTGTTAAATGAATCTATAACACCTGGACTTTATTATGGTGAATATACATTCACTACTGCAGGGACATATGAGTTCAAAGCAATGATAAATGGAAGTACATGGTGTACAGGTGCACCTAAGGTTGGTGGTGATAATACAAATATACCTATTACAGTAAGCAATAATCAGACAGTTAAATTCTGGTTTTTTAAAAATTCACAATTAGTAATAGATAGTATCCATTTTCCTAATGGACCAGCAGATTTTACAGGGACACATGCAATCAAGTTTGTTGGATTAAATAATGAGTGGAATCCTGATGATGGTAAGTATCAGTTTTCACCTGTCTTAAATGCTGCATATACTTATATTTTTGATAATACTAATAATGATAATACTGGTAATGAATTTAAAATAGTAGTTGGTGGGTTTGGTAATCTTTCTTGGGCGTGGAATGCTTCAGGAGATAATGGTGTAATCAATTTCAAAGATGGTGGAGGAAACGTTAATATACCAGCATTAAAAGAAAACGGTAATCTTTTAAAAACTAAATTTTATTTGGACTTGTTACATGGCTGGTTATTTACAGATAAAGATTTAGAAGTTGTACCAACTAATTTCACTAATAATGGAACTGTCTTTAATGGAGCTAATTTGCAAATATCAGCACCATTTAACACTCCAAATGCAAATCAGATAACTAAGACAATTGAATATGAAGTTTTGGATAATCAAGGTAATATTTTAGTTAATAGAACTGCATATACTGGAGGTATTTTAGTAGATAATAGCTGGATTGATAAAAATATTGTTGTTAACATAATAACAACAATTGGAAGCATCCAAAAAGTTACAACATATAATCTTACAGTGAAAAATATACCCACAGATATATTAGTGCAGGCTTTAGATAACTGTATCTATTCAACAGATGTAAATAGCCTTGTTACTTTTGCAAATGGTGAAAGTAAGGATTCTGTAAGAAACAATTTTACAGTTGTTACAAATCAGGTATATAGTTTTATTTATGATGGTCAAAATATAAATCTAAATATTTCACTCAATTGGCAGTCAAATAATACAAATGTTATTAATATAAATGGTTCAAATGCAAGTGTAACCAGACCAGATAATGATACAACAGTAACGCTAAACGTTTATGCACAATATGGTCAAATTCTATCAACAAATTCAAAAAATATTGATATAAATGTTATAAAGAAATCAAATATACTTGGCGTTGAAGGCGGCATTCCAGTTACCTTTAAAGTAACACTTCCCCAAAATACACCACTTAATTCTGATGTTTATATAGCAGGAGATTTTGGAACAAATAAACTTCCTACTTGGAATCCAAGTGGTATTAAGCTAAACAATATAGGTGATTATACAAGAGAGATAACATTATATTTAACATCTGGGACAACAATTCAGTACAAGTATACAAGAGGAGACTGGGGCAAGGTTGAAAAAAGTTCTACTGGTGCTGAAATTGCAAATAGGACATTAAAAGTTGGTAATTCAGCAACCACTCAAAATGATACAATAGCTTCTTTTGCAGACTTAGGGCCAACATCACCTTCAGTAACATTTGTAAAACCTAACCCTGTAACAGTTTTATTAAATGGACAGAAGAGCATTGTATATGGAGATATAGTTAAGTTATTTCCATCAGAAAAAGAAAATAAAATCACAATAGATACAACCACAGTGTCAAAGATTGATAATGATAAAAGTAATAAAGTTGTAGTATTTAATAAGATTTCTGAGAATCAAACACCAGCAGTAACAATTGAAAAAAAAGCTATTGAATTACTTAATAATAAAGATGTAAAACAACTTGAATTACAAATTGGTAAAACAACTGTTACAATAGATACTTATAAGTTACAGTCTGATAAAGACATTAGTATGTCCTTAAATTATGATGCAAATTTAAAAAATTTAGAGTCAAAATATATTCTAAAAGGATTAGATGTAAAGGTAACTAAAAAGCTCAATATTGATATTCGTGCTGATAATCAAACAATTGACCTAAATGGCATATATATATCTACGGATATACCCTCAGATGCTATAGATAATGTTGTTTACTATTTAGATAATGGTAATTTAATACCAGTTAAAGATTTTATCAAACAAGAAAATAAAATTATTTTTAGAGCAAATAAAAGTGGCCAGTATGTGATAGCTAAAATTCAAAAACAGTTTAACGACTATGATATTGACTCAAACCAAGAAGACATATTTACATTAATCCAACTTGGTATTATAACAGGTGATGCTCAAAATAACATAAATCTTGATTCTAACATAAAAAGAAGTGAATTAGCAGCTTTAATAGCTCGTGCATATAATCTATCACCTATAACCTTCCAAGGGTATTTTAAAGATGTAGAACCAAATGCTTGGTACAGAGGATATGTTGAAGCACTTAAAAATGCAAGTATTCTTGACGGATACAATGGGAATTTTAAACCTAATGACAATATAACAAAAGAACAACTAGCAAAGATTATTGTTCAAATGGCTAAACACCTAAATATTGATTTGGATAAAAGTGATGCAACAATAAATGACATTGACAAAGTATCAAATTGGGCAAAAGAGTATGTCAAATTAGCAGTTTCTGAAGGGTTAATTAAGCTTTCTGATAATAACATCAATCCTACATCTTATGCAACAAGATATGAGGTATTTAATGCAATATATAATTTATTGCAGAAAAAGAATTCTACTTTAGAAAGCTATATAGGTAGTGATGTAAAACTTGTTCCAGGTGATCCAACAGGTATACCAGTCGAATTTATTGTTAAAGTTCCACAAAATACTCCTGATAATGAAAAAATTATTATAGCAGGAACATTTGCAAATTTAGGTTATACCGATTGGAATCCAGGAGATAGCGAATTAGCTTTAACAAAAATAGATAATCAAACATATTCGATTACTATTTATATGAAGGAAGGAACTCAAATTCAATATAAATATGTTCGTGGAGATTGGTCTAAAGTTGAAAAAGATAAAAATGGTAATGAAATATCAAATAGAGTTATTACTGTGAAAAATGATGGAAGCGGAAAGATGACCATCAATGATGAAGTTCAAAAATGGGCTGATAAATAAAGTGCAACTTAAATATCAATAAAGGATTGGGGGATTTTTCTCCCAATCCTTAACTATTATATATGGAGAGATGATATATGTTTACAAAAAAAGTATTAAAAATATTTAAATCCTATTCTAATATGAAAAGAATGAAATTAATTATTATAGCATTATTATCTATAATTGCCTTAATATTAACTACAGGTAGTATAGTGTTATCAAATAATATTGTTACGAATTCCCAAATAAATGCAGCAAGGAATGTTAAAAATTCTTTATCTAAGGAACTTGAGTACTATTTTGCCTTGATTCCAATCCAAGCAGATTCATTTACAAATAGCAACAACATAAAAAATTTTTTTATTAATTATAATATACTTGATGATTTTGACAAATATTCTATTGAAAATTCAATACAAACGTATATAAATTCAATTGCTGAAACATCAAAGATAATAACTTCACTAGCATATATACCCCAAAATAAAAACATAACTGTTCAAACAAGAGGATTATGCCCCTACAACAATGATATTATTAAAGAAAAAAGAGATATTGTTGATAAAATAGAAACTGATGGCTGGGGAATAATGCCTATTGGAATTGAAAAAGAGCTTGATGTTCCAAAGGAACAATTAGGTACCAATTTATCATATTTTAAAAAAATAAAGGATAAGACAAAAAATGGAAATGATACTTTGCTCATAATAAACATATCTTATGACAAAATTGCAGAATATTTAAATAATAAAAATAACAATAAAAATATTGCATTAGTATTTAATAATAAAATAATTTATAAGGGAGAGAAAATAAAAGATATTAAGCAAAAATTGATTAGTAATAGCGAAAGTTATAGATATGAAGGAAACAAGTTTATTTATACCTCAATGCTCACTAATTTACCTATATCATTGTACTTTGAAACTAACATAGTTAGTAATAAAATACAATACATACCATTTATATTTTCGCTAATAATTTTGATAATTTTATATAAATTTATAGATAAACTAATAAATAATATTTTGGGAGAAATAAATTTAATAAACAAACACATATGTAATGAGGAAATAAATAAAAATAAAATTGTTTATTTAAATGATATGTTATCATCTGCAGATTCATTGTCTAAAATCAAAGAAGAAACAGAATCAAAAAATAAGGAAATTACATTATCAATAAAGGAAGCAATTAATAACACCCAATTAGCAGTGAACAATATTATGCAATCAATACAACAAATACAAAATAACCTAAGAGATAGTTTATCACAGTGGTTATCTTTCAGAAGAAGTTATTTTGCATTGGATACAAACATTAATTATCTAAATGAAATGAAATATCAGTTTAATAAAAATATAAATAATAACAACCAACGAATTATAGATGATATGATAAAAACAAAAGATGAAACTCAAAATATATTAGAAAAACTTGAAGATATTCAACATCGACAAAAATTTATCAATAAACAGTATTTATATCTTAATGAATCATTGAACGGGATAAAAGACCTTAAAAAAATACGTAGTGATATATTTCCAACTATTGAACAGTTAGATTTAATTTCAATTAATACAATTATTAAAACAGCTAAAGATGAGTCAAATACAACACTAAACATAATAAGCTATAGTATTGTCGAAAACACAAAAATAATTAAACAAAATATTGAGGCTATAAACTTAACGATAGATAAATTAATAGAAAATATCAAGGATGATACGTCAGAGAATTACAATGAAGAGAAAGAAAACATATATTATGATTATAATTCCTCAATATCAGCTATTCAATTAAAGTCGAAAATGGTTGATACACTTTCAAATCAAGTAGGCGAAATATGCAGTAGTATTACTAATATATATAGAGATAATGCCCATGTAATAGATGAAGTTATTCAAAAACAAAATTTACTTATACAACTTAATGAAGATTATAAAAAGCTATTAGCCAATATGCAAATAACTGCTGAACAAATGCTTGATAAATTAAATTACATTGAAAAATATTGGAGTGAAAAGTAATGAAAAGAATAAATATTGAAAAAAATAAAATAACTTCTGATATTTTTAAATTGCTTGTAATAATGTTTTCTATATTAATATTATTAACAGTAATTATAAATTACACTATTCGTAAATCAAATATTAAGAAAGAAATTGAATTAAATTTAAACAATTCAATAAAAAATCAAACTAAAATAATAGAAAGTAAACTTATTAGTTACACTGATGTCTTAAATTCATTTACATTAAACAGAGATCTAATAAATTATATTTTTTTAAGTAAAAGTGAAAGATATAAAACCGAGAATAAAGCATTATCCAACTTATTAGAAGAAAATCTTAAGAATACAGCAAAACAAGTGAGTGGTTTGGTTTATATGCTTTCAAGAAATGGTGAGGAATTTTTGTTTAGCAGTAGCAATAAGTTAGTTTTTAATAAAGACACTATTTCTAAATTAAAGTTAATTGGCGAAATTGAAGGAGATATGCCAGTATCAGTATATTTACTTAACAAAAACATAGTTTTATCTTCTGATATATTAAATATAGTTTCATTGACAAAAGTTGGTAAAATATATTTATTAATTGATACAGATAAATACATTTATCAAAGTAATATAATTAAAAATCAATATAGGTTATCAGGTATTGAGATATCAGCAAAAAATAATTTACTATATAACAGCAAATTTAAAGGAAAAGGCTATATTATTAAAGAGGATATGTTTTTAAATAATATGTTTTCTGTAAAATACTATATTTCTAAAGCAGAAGTATATAAAAAAGAATATTTATTAATATATCTTTATATCTTTATTACTATAATTTCATTATTGTTTATAATAATTACTGCTTATCAAACAGGTATATTTTTCAATAATAGACTTAAAAACTTAAATAACATTATTAATTTGGTAAAAAATAAAGATTTGCAAGTAAAACCAATTGTTGATGACAAAGAAGACGAAGTTATAAAAAATTTATATAATTCTTTTTATAAAATTATTTTGGAATTAAAAAATCAAATTAAATCATTATATGAAATATCAATATCTAAAGAATTTAAAATAAGTAGCATCAATGAATTTATAGTTGAAAACAATAAATACCAATTAATGTTACAAAATCTAATTGAAGCAACTGTTGAAAATGCTGAAAAAAATAAAAATAATAATCTTGAAATAGTGGAGCTATTAAATAATTATAGTATTAAATCAAATGATATAGAGAATATGGTTGATGAACAAATATTAATTATGGAAGAATTAAATAGTTTTATCACTAGAATGGAATTAAATATTAAAAATAAATTAGATTCATTTAGTAATTTTAATAAAATTATTGATACAATCCTTTTAATAAGCGTTTATGCAAAAAAAGAAATAATGAAATTAATAAAATTATTTAACAAATTAACTGATAATATTAATACTCTTAAATTTATAAGTGTTTCAATTAAAATAGAATTAGAAAATAGCAAAATGAAAGAACAATTAAGTACATTGACAGCAATAGGTAGTTTTGCTGAAACAATAAATAACAAATTGATAGAATACAATAAATTAACAAATAATTTATATCAAAATATATATGAGTTAGATAAAGACATTGAAGATATTAAAAAACAATCATATACAGAGATAAAATTTTTAAATAACACATTATATAAACTTAAAGAGATTATGGTTGACATTAGTAATATATCTGAAATATCTAAAAATATTAACCAACAAATAAAAGATTATTTAGATAAATTAGAGTTGCTTAAAAATAAGTTTTTAGAAGGTGTAAGATTTTCTGACAGAATAAAAAAAGAAGTAGATGATATTGCTAATAAGTCAGAGCAGATAAAAGAAGGAATAACAATAATAGGCAACAATGCAAGTATAATGAATAATCATATCGCTAATATAAACAATTATATTAGTTCTTTTAAATTATAAATTAAAATTGTTCATGTAATTGTTAAGGAGGGCAGGAAGTATGAGTTACCAAATTTTGACCGATAGAGAAAGAGAGATTGTAAAATTAATAGCTGAAGGCAATACTAATAAACAAATTGCATTTTTTTTAAAAATAAGTGAGCATACTGTTAAAACACACATAAAAAATATTATGCTTAAAACAAAATCAGAAAACAGAAGTCAAATAACAAGTTACTATTATAAAAATATGAATGCTGAATAATTCAATTATACAAAAATAGTATTACGAAAAAAGAGTGATTTTAAAAAAAAATAAAAATGTTACCATAATAATTATAAGAATTTTTAAATATTTTATTTAAATAATACAAATATCTTGCAAGAGGAGGAACTTAAATGAAAGGCTTAAGGAAAAATATTGCATTTGTTGTTTTGGTAGTATTTTTATTAGCTACCATTGCTAATGCTGGTGTCATGATGCAAGGATTTTATTGGGATGTTCCGGCAGGCGGGAATTGGTGGAATACAGTTGCTTCAAAAGCATCAGAACTAAAAAGTATGGCAGGGGGATATGGTATAAATAGAATTTGGTTTCCACCTGCTTCTAAAGGGCAAGGAGGAGGCTACTCTATGGGGTATGATCCTCATGACTACTACGATTTAGGACAATATTATCAAGATGGAACAACTGAAACAAGATTTGGCTCTCAATCAGAACTAAAATCAGCTATTTCAGCTTACAAAAATTTAGGAGTATCTGTAACAGCAGATATTGTGCTTAATCATCGTTCTGGTGGTGCAAGTGAGTATAACCCTAAATTAGGCTACAACACCTGGACAAATTTTACAAATACAGCCAGTGGTAAAGCACAATGGAATTGGGATTCTTTTCACCCTAATGATTACTGCCAAGCTGATGAAGGAACTTTTGCTGGTTTCCCTGATGTTTGTTATTCAGCAGGTTCAGCATACAATGATATGAAAACATGGATGAGCTGGCTTAAAAATTCAACAAATGCTGGATTTGATAGCTGGAGATACGATTATGTAAAAGGATTTGGGCCATGGGTTGTAAAAGATTTTAATGCAGCTACAAGCCCAACATTTAGTGTTGGAGAATATTGGGATTCAAATACTTCTACATTAGATTGGTGGACAAGTCAAAGTGGTGCTTCAGCATTTGATTTTGCTCTTTATTATACGTTAAAGGACATTTGTAATAACACAAGTGGTGGTGGATATTTACCAAATGTTTTTGATTATTCAAAAAGTTATGCCGCAAAAAATCCTTTTAAAGCAGTTACTTTTGTGGCAAACCATGATACTGATGAAATTGTAAGTGACAAAATGATGGCTTATGCATTTATACTAACTTACCAAGGATATCCAACTATATTTTGGAAAGACTATTATGATTATGGACTTGCAACAGGTGGTGGAGCTGCACCTACACAATGGGGCAATGGAATTAAGCAACTTGTTTGGGTAAGAGAAAAATTAGGTGGTGGTAGTCCAAACATTGAAATACTTAAAAGCAATGATGGAGATGTAATTATTTATGGTAGTAAAGGTTATTCAACATCTAGTCCTGGTTACATTGTTGTAATAAATGATAACCCAACGTCATGGAAAGGTGCTTGGGTACAGACAGCAAATAGCTACCTTAAGAATAAAACACTTAAAGCATATGCTTTTTCTTCAACTGTTAGTGGTCAAAATTATCAACCACAGAGTAAATATTGTGATAGCAATGGTTGGGTTGAAGTTTGGGCACCTCCTAGAGGATATGCTGTATATTCAGTTGATGGATTATAATATAAATATATAAAGGCAGTAAGGGAATCCTTACTGCCATTTAAATAATTCAATTCTTTTAGAATAGAAGGAGAATAAAATATAGATGAAAAAAAGAATAATTATTTTATTTTTAACTTTTCTTATAATTTTTATATTTATTTTATTACAATTAAATTATATTAATATAAAATATAATAAAGAAGGAATACAGGTAAATAAAGAAATAATTACATATATACCTAATGTTAAAAATGATAAATACTTAACATTAAATGGAAATAAATTAATAGTAAATAATCGAGGAGTTCAGCTGATTGCAAGTTTAAAAGCACAACCACAGATTATGCAAAAGCCAGGATTGATATTAGATTTAATAATTACAAATTATAATAATTTTTCTATTCAAATTGATTTGTTAAATATAAAGATTGGTAAGGAAAACAATGGAACATATATCACCTTTTATCCATCAATAAATAAATCACCAATAGTTAATATAAACCCAAAACAAAGTGTACGAGAGCAATTATTGTATTTTCCTATTAATAATGAGCTACAAAATATTACACATGCATATTTAGGAGACCTTTTAAAAACGTATATACTTGACATTAAAAATTTAAGGATTAATAGCTTAGTGATTACTAACAGAGATATAAAATTTACTGCTAATAAAGAACAGTATGAAGAGTATATAAAAAAATATTCAAAAAATAACAAATTTGTTGATTATCAATATAAACTTGATAATAAACTTTTAGATACCTTAAAAACATTAGGGTATAAAATATATTCAGATATAACAGGTCTTACTATTATGAATAAAGAAGGTGTTGTTCTAAATATAAATCTTTTTAAGGATAATGATAAGACATACTTAAAATTAAAGATACTAAATAAAGCTGGATTTTATGAGCAAGATGAAAAAGAATTTAAAGTGATTGATTTAATAATAAACATTAAAAAAATAATACTGTTTGATGATAAAAATAGATATATTTGTGCTAATAACTTCAACCAATTAAAAGCAAATAATACTAAAAATATTATTAATAAAGATACCTATATATTATATGGTTCGGAGAAATTTGAATGGATTTTAGAGTATCCATATATTAATAAAGCTCAAATTTATTTGGATTTAAGAGGAATTACTTTTAAACAGGGTGGTGGCTCATTTTTATCAATCCCTTTAGAATTTGTTCTACAAAAATAAAGTATCTGTAACTTTAACATAAAAAATGCTACAATATTATTAACAGAATTTGAAGTAGGAGGATACAATAAGTTCAATGGGGAGAAGAATAATAAGCACGTTTATTGCCTTAAATTTTATTTTGATTGTACTACTTACAAATATAAATGTAGCATTCTCACAAACACCTCAAGATACTATCAATAATGCCGCACAGATACTAAAAACTAAAGGGGTATTATCGGGTGATTCGAAAGGGAATCTTAATTTGGACAAGCCACTAAAAAGGTCAGAGATTTCAAAGATAATGGTAGCTGTTTTGGGTAAATCTTCATTAGCTGATACTTTGAAAAATACAGGTAAATCATCATTCAAGGATATAAAATCTACACATTGGGCGTTGGGATACATTGAGGCAGCAAAGATGTTAAACATTATTAACGGATTTACTGATGGCACTTTTAAGCCAGAAGACTATCTAAAAACTGAGCAGCTTGTTTCAATAATTGTTAGGGCTTTAGGATATAAAGATAGTGACTTAATTGGAAAATGGCCATTAAACTACATAAACAAAGGTTATGATTTGGGGTTATACAAAGGTATTGAAGAAACAATTGATGTTGGAGCAAATGTTACTCGTGGACAAACTGCAGCAATGATTTATAATGCCTTTTATGCAAAGGAATATGAGGACGAAAATCCAATATCAATTCAAAACCCAAGCTCTACTGAAGTAGTTATAAAGTTTGATAAAGATGTTAAAGGACTAGATAAATCTAATTTTACTATTGACAATAATTTAACAGTATTTGATGCAAATTATCAAGATAACAATAAATCTATTGTTGTTCTTAAAACGAGTGAACAAACTGCAAACATTGTATATAAATTAAGCTATAAAGGAAAGCAAACCAAACTTACATTTATAGGCAAAGAATCTCCTTTCGATATATATGGTTCAATAAGTTCAGATAGTTTAAAAAGAATAAATGTAAGTTTTACAAAGCCGATAAACAAAACATCAATTGATTCTGATTCAGTAAAGATTTTTATAAATGACAATGAAGATATAACTTGTAAGAGGGCTTTATCACAAGATGGTAAAATGCTTACACTTGTATTAACAAATAAGGCAAATCAGAGTGATAATATAAAGATAATGCTTAATAATATAAAAAGTACTGATGGCAAGACATTAACAACGCAAAGAACATTTACTCTTATGGATACAGTTCAGCCAAAGGTTATTGAGGTTAAGGTTATAAACAGCAAAAAGCTAAGGATATATTTTAATGAGCCAATGCAAGTAAACACAAATGGATATTATAAGATATCAGATAGGAACAATATTTCTGCTGAGATAAAGATAGATTCACAATATGTTTATTCAAAGATTACTTCAGTTGATGAAGAAAACGCTATTGACATTGAGAATTATTCTGTTCTAGCTGATGGGTCTCATACTCTTGAGATTACAGAGGCTAAAGACTATGCAAATTATAGAATGATAGATTATAAAACTACAATTACTACTGTTTTAGACAAAAATCCACCAAAAGCTATTGGCACAGAAATAGTCTCTAATAATAAGGTAAGGATAACATTTGATGAGGAAATAAACTCAATAAATGGAATCCCGGAGGGAGAATTTGAAATTCTGCAAGCAGGCGATAATACAAACTTAGCAACCAATGCTACAAAGGCACTTTACAATGAAAAAACAATAGAAGTTACATTTGTTCAAGGAAATAAATTTGATGTTCGTTCTATTGCAGGTGTTGATATAAAATATAGAAATGTTAGGGATCTAATTGGTAACATTAATACAAACTGGCAGGTAATAAGTACAAAAGCTCAAGATGATACAACAAAGCCTCAAGTTAAATACGTTGAGGTTCTCGAAGGAAATACTTTAAAAGTTGTATTCTCAAAAGCTGTTGATGCAAAAGATAAGAATTTATTATTTAAGCTATATAAAGAGGATGCTTTAAACGTTGTTGAAAATGCAGCTAAAAGTATAGTTAGTATTGATGGTAATTATCCATCTGATACTTACCTTGTTGAATTTGATTCACTTTCAAATATTAATTCAGGTAGATTTGTATTAAAAATTTCAGGGCTGAAAGATACCTCAATTAGGGAAAACATTATAGATGATTATCAAACGGTTATTGTAGCAAAGGATTCACAACCACCATTAATTGTTGGAGCTATTTCAAAATATGATAGCCAATCAGATAGTGACAGAATAGAGGTTGTTTTTTCAGAGCCTATGGATACTACACTGCTTCAAAGCCTAAGTAGTTATTTCGTAGGTAATGGAAGTGCAACAGTTCCACTATCAACAGTTAAGGGAGCAAAAGTAGAAACAATATCTGCTAATCAACAAAAGATAGTGTTACTTGTTCCAAAAGCAGATGATACAACACCAAATAAATGGAGCCAAACAGGAGGTATTGTGGATAAGATTGCTGCTCCCACCCTTAAAGATAAGGCTGGTAATATTTTAGCAAATGCTACAATTAGTACACCATATACAATTACAGCTAATTATCAAACAATGACACCAGCAGATATAGAGGTAAAAGCTATTGACAAAAATACAATTATAATAAAAGCATTAAATGGAAAAGCATTCAGCCAAGTTAATCCAAATGGAATAATGTTCAGAAATGCATATGCTAATACTGAATTGAACAATAATGCTGATAATGATAAAATAGTCAACCTTAATATCTCATATGCAGAATTAAGCCAAGATAAAACACAGATTACTTTAAAAACAATAAATTCTTTAACATCTGACGCAAAAGCTGACTCAAATGATAGTGGAGTTGACCCTGAACCACTTAAATTTTATTTGCTCGAGGGTGCTTTAAAGGATCAGTTTGAACAAAATATAAGTATTCCTCCAACATTAGATGTTAATTTCTATCCATCAATAAGGTTATTAGATGGAATAAGTGCAAATCAAAAAGATATTTCAGTAGGTACTGATGCAAGCTCTGACACAATTATAATCTCATTTGATGAAAATGTAACACTTATTGATGGTATAACAAATACAGTTCTTGCAGCAGGTATAGATATTAAAGATGGCAACTTAACCTTGATTCCTGAGCTTGACTACACTGCATATATCCAAAATGGTAACATATTTATTAAGGTAATTAAACCCAACGTTGTTGATAAAACTCTAACAATTGAAATAAAGCGTCCTGACTTAATTGTTGACAGTAGCGGGAATCCAGTTATTCCTTCAAAAGCTACACAAGTAGCTCATGTTACAGAAAGAATAAAACCAGTAGCAAATGCAGAATTTTATTCAAATGATTTAAAGAAAGTAAAGATAACATTTAGTGAACCAATGGATGCGAATACACTGATAAAAAATAATTTTTCATGTGTTGCTGGTGGCAACATTGTGAACTTTGTAAAATCATCAGATAATAGATGGGTTGAGATTACGTTTACCAATAATTTGAATGCAGGAGCAGTTATACTTTTAAATCAAAATATTAAAGATTTAGCTGGTAATTCAATTTCAAATACAAGCATTACAAAGTAAGCATAAATTCTCAAAAACCAAAATATAGGGACGGCTCTAATGGTTTCAATATTGAGCCGTCCCATAATTTTTTTATTAATACTCAATTTCAATAGATTTATGATTTATATATTTTTTTAGTTTATCTGGAGAGGCTATATCGAATAATAATGGTATTTCATCAACAAAAGTTGTATAACAATACATTGTAATTAACATAATAATTTAATATAGTATTATTCCTTAAAATATATATGATTATTAAAATTATTAACAAATTATTCAAAAAGAATTTACAAACTATTTATATAATTAATTTATAATGAAACAAGAATATAACAATATATTGGAGGGTAAGCATAAATGAGTGAGATAACAAGTACTAAAAAGATTAAATCTGTCAAATCTCCATTTCTAAAAAGGAAATTCATATTCATTATTTTAGCCGTAGTAATTATCATAGCAGCTATTTTTACTGTAAATTATTATTTAAAGTCTAAAGCTACAAAACAAACATCAACTCAAACTCAAAGAACTGCACAAGCTTTCAAAGGAAGTATAAAGGTATCAGTTTCTGGTTCAGGTCCAATAAAATCAAATCAGACAGTGGATATTACATCAACAGTAAGCTCAACAGTTACAAATGTTTTTAAGAAAGATGGGGATAGAGTAAAAAAAGGTGATGTTATTGTTGAACTTGAAAGTTCTTCACAACAAGATAAAATTGATTCAATTCAATCTCAGATTGATGACCTTGAGTCAACTCAACAGGATATCCTTGACAGTATAAAGGACCTTAACATATTAGCCCCAATATCTGGATACATAACAAATGTTAACTTAAATGTCGGCGACAAAGTAACAAAAGGTATGAATGTGTTCACAATTATTGATGAATCCTCTTTAAAAACTACTCTTCAATTTAGCTCAACTGCATTTGGGAAAATAAAAGTAGGGCAAAAAGCAATTGTTAATATTCCAAGTGTTTCACAATCAATTGATGGACATATATCATATATAGGAAATAGAACATATACTACTGACAATGGCGGTGAGGTTTTTGACGTTGAAATAACTGTTAAAAATCCAGGTGCATTAAAAGAAGGAATGAATGCAAACGCTGAAGTTAATGTAAATCAAAAGACATTCACAAGTATTAGTGATGGCACTCTTGAATATGTAAACAAACAGATAGTAAAGGCAAAAACTGATGGTGATGTTATCGCCCTTAATGCAAGAAACAATCAATTTGTAAATAAAGGGTCATTAATTATAAAGCTTTCTAATGATGACTTAGAAAAGCAAAGAAAACAAAATCAATCTAAGATAGATGACCTTTTAAATCAAAAGAAAGAAGCTATGGATGGATTAAAAGAATATAAAATTACTGCACCTTTTGATGGGGTAGTTACAAATATATCTGTAAAGAATGGAGATGATATAAAGCCATCTCAAACAATATGCACTATATTTGATGATAAGAACTTAGTTTTTGATGTTGATATAGATGAACTTGATATAGAGAAGATAAAAATAGGGCAAGAGGTTAATGTTACATTAGATGCAATATCCTCTACTCAAGAAAATCCTTTAAAAGGTGTTGTAAAAGCAATTGCAATAGAAGGTAATACACAAAATGGTGTAACAACCTATCCTGTTACAATTTCTATTAATGATAATAATAATATAAAGATAGGTATGAATGCAAATGCTGAAATAATAGTTAATGAAAAACAAGATGCTTTGCTTATCCCAATTGAAGCAATAAGAAAAATGGGTAATAGATATTTTGTATTTGTAAAATCAAATAATTCAGGCAGCCAAAATTCATCAGATTCAAACTTTTCCTCATGGCAAGGAAATGGAAATTTCCAAAGAAGATCTTGGTCAAATAATAATGATAATAACCAAAATTCAAATTCATCAAATAACGATTCTAACACAAATAATAGAGGAACAAGTGGGCAATGGTCAAGTAATTCACAATATAGTAGTTCAGCAAATAGTTCAAGTAATAGAACAAATAGAAGACAGTTGTTATCAAGTTTAGGTGATTATTATAAAGGTGCTGTATTAAGGCCTATAGAGGTTGGAATAAATAATGACCAGTATATTGAAGTAATAAGTGGATTAAATGAAGGAGATGTTGTAATATTACCACCTCTTGCTACCAACTCAACAACACAGACAACTCAGCAAGGTATGGGGTTTGGTATAATGGGTGGATTTGGCGGTGGAAATCCTTCTGGCGAATTTAGAAGACAATCATCTGGCTATAACTTTGGAGGCTCTAATACAAGAAATAACTCATCAAATCAATCATCAAGTGGTAATAGGTAAAGGAATGGAAGTGAGGGAAATGATTGAGCTTTATGATATATACAAAATTTATAGAATGGGTAATAACGAGGTTAGGGCATTAAATGGTGTGACACTGAAAATTCAGAAGCATGAGTTTGCTGCAATTATTGGCCCATCAGGCTCTGGCAAATCTACACTTATGAATATTTTAGGTTGTCTTGACACACCAACCTCTGGTAAATATATCCTTGATGGCGAAGAGGTAAGTAAATTAAGTGATACAAAGCTTGCTGATATTAGAGTAAATAAAATAGGATTTGTATTTCAAAGTTTCAACCTAATACAAAAATTGACAGCAATAGAAAATGTAGAATTACCACTTATATATAAAGGTGTTCATTCAAAAGAAAGGCATTTAAGGGCTAGAGAAGCTTTAAAAATGGTGGGTTTAGAAGATAGAATCCATCATAAACCATTTGAACTATCAGGGGGACAACAGCAAAGGGTTGCTATTGCGAGAGCACTTGTTACAAATCCACCTATGATTTTAGCTGATGAGCCAACAGGCAATCTTGACTCAAAATCAGGGAAAGAGATTATGGCAATTTTAAAAGAGCTTCATGCAAATGGAAACACTATTGTATTAATAACACATGATAATAATATTGCCGACCAAGCAAACAGAAAGATAAGAATTCAAGATGGGCAAATAATCGAAGACAAGGAGGTGCTTACAGTTTGATAAGATTTTTATTAGCTTACAAAATGGCAATAAAAAGTATACTTACAAATAAAGTTCGTTCATTTTTAACAATGCTTGGTGTTGTAATTGGTGTTGCAGCAGTTATTGCTGCTGTCGGGCTTGCTCAAGGAAGTACAAAGAGTGTAACAGATAGGATAGAAAGCCTTGGAACAAATCTAATTCAAATAACTATCACAGGACGTAATAGTAATAGAAATGTAACCTATGATCAGTTAGTTCAGTTTGCTCAAAAACATCAAGATGATATACAAGCTATAGCACCTCAAGTTTCAGGTAGTGTTACTGTAAAATATGGGACCAAAACTCGAGATACATCATTAATTGGAACAACAGAAGACTACAGTACAATAAGAGATGTAAATGTAACTTCTGGTAGATTTATATTACCTATAGATGTTGATTTTAGGCAAAAAGTGGCATTAGTTGGAACGGCTGTTGTAAATGATATATTTGAAGGGCAAAATCCAATAGGCAAAAAGATGAAGATTAATGGCAATGTATTTACAGTAGTTGGTGTTTTACAGGAAAGAGCAAATGGCCAAGATCAATCTGATGATGATCAAGTAATAATTCCTGTTACAGTAGCACAAAGAATTACTCGAAACGCAACAATTAGAAATTTTGCATTAAAAGTCACAGACGGTAATAAGAGTGAAACGGTTATGAACTATTTAAATGATTTCTTACAGTCAATATACAATGATACAACCTCTTTTAGAGTATTCAACTCTGCACAACTATTATCAACATTAAATAGTGTTACCAGCACACTTATGATTATATTGGGTGGAATTGCAACAATTTCACTAATTGTTGGTGGTATAGGCATTATGAACATAATGCTTGTTTCAGTAACTGAAAGAACAAAAGAGATAGGAATTAGAAAGGCTATAGGTGCAAAACGTAGGGATATCTTAATTCAATTTTTAATTGAAGCAATTGTAGTAACTGGTATTGGAGGACTCATTGGTATTATTATTGCCTTTGTTTCTATAAAAGCTATGACAAGATTTAATATAACTGC
This sequence comes from Caldicellulosiruptoraceae bacterium PP1, assembly GCA_041320695.1. NCBI lineage: Bacteria > Bacillati > Bacillota > Caldicellulosiruptorales > Caldicellulosiruptoraceae > Caldicellulosiruptoraceae bacterium PP1. The sequence goes on from JBGGOQ010000004.1 coordinate 114,629, forward strand.
AATATTCTCTATTCCATGGGCAGTTATTGCTTTTACAATATCATTAGCCATAGGAGTAATATTTGGACTTTTCCCAGCAGCAAAGGCATCAAGATTAAATCCAATAGAGGCCTTAAGATATGAATAAATGAGAAATACTTAAAACAGGAGGGGAAAATATGGGTAAAAAGTTATATATAACAATTATATTGCTGATTTTATTAAGTTTAAGTTCTATTTCTGCATTTTCTCAATATTCAGATATTCCATCTAATGCTTCATACAAAAGCTCTGTAGAAAAACTAACAATGTTAGGAATTTTTCAGAATCAATCTAAATTTATGCCAAATTCATTAGTTACAAGAGAAGATTTTGCAAGGATGATTATTCTAATTTCTAATTTGTCAGAACAGGCAAAGCTTTATGAAGATTCATCTGTATTTCCTGACGTAACAGCAAATAATAAATTGATTGGATACATAAACCTTGCAATCAAAAAAGGTTATATGACAGGTTTGTCTGATAAAAAGTTCCATCCAAAAGACAGTGTAACATATGCTCAAGTTTGTACCGCAGTAGTAAGGATGTTAGGATACAATGATTCAGATTTATCAGGAACATGGCCAAGAAATTATATAGACAAGGCACTTGATCTTGGTTTAACAAAAGGAATTATATATAAAGCTAACGAAAAAGTTCCTAAATGGGCTATTGCAGTAATATTAAGTAGGCTTTTAGATACAAATGTTAAGTCAAACAATCAAAATAATGTTACTTTCAACAACTCTGTTGGGCTTTATAAAGAAGTTGTTATTTTATCAACATCAGATACAAATAATAAACTTGCAAAAAATGAAGTTCAAACCGATGTAGGAATTCTTAACAATAATGTAAACTTCAAATTCACAGTCGGACAAAAATATATGGTAAATATTGAAGACAATGATATTAACAAGGTATATGGCAGTATAAATAAAATTAGCCAATATACCATTCAAAGCTATAATTTAACAACAATATTTTATGAAGCTAATAAAAAGATAAATTCTTTCACTTTACCAATAAATGCAGCGTATTATTACAATGGTAATAAAATTACTTATGATAATTTGAACACTATATTAAAGCCTTATCAGCAAATAATTTTAGGCTATAAGACTAATAATCAAGGATATGACTATGTACTTATTAAAGACCCATTAGATGAAAGCTATGGTTCATATACTGAATGCATTATTTTAGATGATAGTAAAACATCAAATAAATTAGAACAAAATCAAGTGCTTACAGACAAAGGGATATTCTATATAGGGAAGCAAACGAAAAATATAGAGGTTGGATATAAATACGGATTATATATTAAAGATGATACAATTACAGCAGTATTTAAGAAGCTAAATACTGTATATAGGGTTGATGTAGATAAGGTTTCTGATAATACAATCACATATTTAGACAATGGCAAAGAAAAAAGTATAATACTCCCTCAAAAAGCCATATACTTTTACAATGGGACAAAACAGTCATATGATAATTTAAAGAATATTTTAAAACCGAGTCAAAGATTATATTTGGCATATAATGCTGATAAATCAAGCTATGAATATATTTCTATAAAAGATTTATATGATGAAAGCTATGGGACATATACAGAGTGTATTATTCTTGATAGTAGCAATAATAACAATAAGTTAGAAAAAGGGCAAGTGCTCACAGACAAAGGTATATATACATTAACAGATACAAAAACTAAAATAGATATTGGATCAAAATACGCATTATTTATAAAAGATGACAAAATTACTTTGGTTTATAAAAAGTTAAATAATTCAAAAAGCTTTAATATTACTGATGTAGATGATTACACTGTAACTATTTCAGAAAATAATAATGAGCAAACTCTACTATTACCACAAAAAACAACATATTTCTATAACGGTACAAAGCAAAACTATGAGAATTTAAAAAATATACTAAAACCAAGCCAACTAATATATCTTGCAACAAATAGTGATAATACAGGCTATGAATATGCAATTATAAAGGATTTGTATGATGAAGAAAACTATGGAACATATACAGAATGTGTTATCTTAGATGACAGCACAACAACTGATAAATTACAGAAAAATCAGGTATTGACTGATAAAGGGATATTCTATAAACCTAATAAAATTAATAATTTGGAAATAGGTTATAGATATGCATTATTTATAAAGGATAATTCAATTACATTAGTATACAAAAAGTTAAACACTATATTTAAAGGTACCATAACAGATTTTTCTGATAATATGGTTACTGTTGAAAAAGGTGGAGCAAATGTTAAAATTAATTTACCACAGAAGGCAACATACTATTATAATGGTGCAAAACAAGACTATAACTCATTACAAAGTATATTAACACCAAATCAAGATATATATTTTGGATATAACAAAAATGAATATGATTATATACTAATAAAAGATAAATATAGCTCAACCTTAGGTAAATATACCGAATGTGTAATATTAGACAATGATAAGACCACAGATAAGATATTAGAAAATCAAGTTGTTACAGATAAAGGTATATATAATGTTGCTAAAAATGTAGGTAAGTTAGATATTGGCATAAAATATGGTGTATATATTAAGGATGATACAATAACAAGTATTTATAAACCACTAAATGTAATAAATCCAGTTACAATTTCATATATACATGGAAATACAATTTCTATTGCAGTAGGTAATAACGAATCCAAAGAAATTAATCTGCCTAAAAAAACAACATATTATTATGATGGTGCAAAGATAAACTACTCAGACGTTATACCAAAACTTCAAAAAAATTCTACAATAATTTTTGGGTATAACAAAACAAATTCAGATTATGAATATGCAGTTATTTATGATCCAATATATAGCAAACCACAAATGGCAGATACTGCTTCATGTATAACATTTAAAGCCGGAGATATTGATTTTAGTGATGCTTCAACAATAATTAGAAATGGTAACTACATTGATAAAACTGCTGTTGCAGGGAATGATGTGGTATATGAAGTCAAAGACATTTTTGGCAACAATAGATTTATATTGGTTGTTCAAAACAGTATAGTAGCTTATATAAAGGATTATAAGCCAAATAGGATTGCACCAACATCAATAGTTGTTCAGGTTTATAACTCAGTTACAAGAAAATTCGAAGATACAACATATGAAATTAGTAAAGACTTTGATGTATCAATGCTAAAATCAAGTGAATATAATGTAGGGAATTATGTATACCTCTACTTTGGTTATGATGGGAAGGTAGTTTTTATTAAGTATTAAATTTCATAGATAGTATAAATAATTAATAGATTAAAAACTAAAAATAATATATAATAAAATTAGATATCTAAATTATGGTGACTTATCTTGGCTATATTATCAATGTTTTATGGTATAATTATATCAATGTATTATATGGATAATAAAAAACACATGGTTCCACATATACATGTAACATATCAAGGTATAGAGGCAGTAGTTTCAATACCCGATGGCAATTTATTAGAAGGCAGTATAAAACCCAACAAGATGAAATTAGTTCAAGCATGGATTGAAATACATCAAGATGAACTTATGGCAAATTGGGAATTAGCTATTAAAGGTGAGAATGTTTACAAAATTGAACCTTTAAGGTAGAGGAGGATATAATGTGTATCCAAGAGTTTCAGATGTTATTCCAAACAAAGATTATACACTTACAATAACCTTTACAAATGGTGAAATGGGTATTTTTGACATGAAACCATATTTAGAAATTGGAATATTTAAAGAATTAAAAGATTGGAATTTATTCAAAACTGTTAAACCGTTTTTGGGCTCAGTACAATGGAAAAATGAACAAGATCTTTGTCCAGATACCTTATATATTGAAAGTATTAAAATCAAAAATAAATCGGTTAGTTAAAAAGTTGAGGGTTATTTGCCCTCAACTTTTTTTACCTTATAAAATTCTGAGTATAATATATATCCAAATCATTAGATCTAATTCTAACACCAACACCTATATAGTCAAAATTTCCTTCTATGTTGTGCCTATGCCCAGGGGAATTAAACAAAAGATGATTAGCAAATATTGGCAGCATTTTGTTGCCATATGCAATATTTTCACCAGCAGACATAAATTTAATTCCTGCATTTGTCATCCTATCAAAAGGTGAAAGACCATCTAAATCTGTATGCGAAAAAAAGTTTAATTTAGACATATTTATTGAATGATTTAAAGCAACAGAGGCAAGTTTTTCAGAATACATTAGAGGCTTTAACTTAAGTGAAGCTCTTAATGAATTTAGATGATAGAAATTTATTTTTGCGAAAGACTCCTGAACCTTTTCAAAATCATTTATATATTTATCATTAATTAAATAAGAATTCCAAAGAGTTTTATCAACAATAAGTATTCCATTAACATAACTTGGATTTTTCAAAAGGTCATAGAAGACAAATATATAATAAAAGTTCATATCAATACAATCATAGTCCTTGCCTAAGTTAGAATCTGAAAAAGTATAAGTTATATAATTTTTATCAATTATATACTTATTGATAATCTTATTTTTAAAAATATTTTTAATTAAACTTGCTTTAGAACCAACAGTAACATTTTTTACACCAACAAAGTTTTTAGATGTAGTATACAAAAATACTAACTTTTTATTAGAGAATGAGGCAATATAAAAGTCTGAAGGATTTTCATAAACATAAAAATCACCAAAAAAAAGGGAGGGTAAAACCATATATGTATTTTTAAAATCTTTAATGAAGGTATCTTGTTTTTCATAGATATATGCACTTTTTTTGCTATTATTTTCTTTTGTTGTTATACTTGCAAAAGAGGTATAATTAATAGTTAAGAATAACATTAAAAATATAGCAAATAATTTTTTCAATTTCATGTACTCCTCTCAAAATGATGTTATTTAATTTAATTGTATAATATTTATTAATAATATAAAATAGAAAATATATGACAATATTAATAAAAAAGTAGGTGAAAAGATGAGCAAAGGGCATATACTTGTAGTTGATGATGAAAAGCCAATTGTTGATATTATAAAGTTTAATCTTGAAAGAGAAGGATACAAGGTTTCATCAGCTCATGATGGAGAAGAGGCTTTTAATAAAATAAAATCAGAAAATTTTGACCTTGTTCTTTTGGATGTTATGCTTCCCAAAATGGACGGATTCACAATTGTTCGAAAGGTAAGGGAATTTTCAGAGGTTCCAATAATTATGATAACTGCAAGGGCAGAAGAAGTTGATAAGGTTTTGGGGCTTGAACTTGGGGCAGATGATTATATTACAAAGCCTTTTGGAGTAAGAGAACTTATTGCACGAATTAGGGCTAACTTAAGAAGAATAACAACACAAGGTAGCTCAGAAAAAATAATGCGTGCTGGAGAACTTACATTAAATCCAGAAACATTTGAAGTTAAAAAAGGAGAGAAAATAATTGAATTAACTGTAAGAGAATATGAGCTTTTAAAATTTTTAATGCAACAAAGAGGGCAGGTATTTACAAGAGAAAATCTTTTAGAAAAGGTATGGGATTATGAATATTTTGGTGACGTCAGGACTGTTGATGTAACTGTTCGAAGGCTTAGAGAAAAGATAGAAGATAATCCTTCTGAACCTAAATATATCTTGACAAAAAGAGGAATAGGATATTACTTTACAACAGAACTATGATAGTATCCTTAAAAGGGAGTAATGATTTTATGACAAAAAGTATAGAAAGCAGGCTTATAATTGTTTTTGCACTGCTTGTTTTAGTTGTAATGTTTGTTTCAGACTTTTTTATAATTGACAGGGTAAGAAATTATTATTTTGATGAGCTTAAAAAAAGAATAGAATATAATATCACATCATCCATTGTTAAGGTTCTTCAAAATAGGAATTTATCAAGTGATAAAATACAAGAGATAGCAGATAACACAATAAAAGAAAGCCCTTATGGATTTAATGTTGATAAGCTTATAATAACAGATGTTCAAGGTAAGGTTGTAGCATCTTTTCCAAGGATGGATACAACCTATTTTCCATCCGACTATATACTAAATGCACTATCCGGTATTAGAACATCAGTTGTAGATACATCAAAACAAAAGCTTATTTTATGCTATCCTGTATCTGATGATGATGGAATATTTAGAACCCTTTATATAGAAATGTCTACACAAAATGTATCAAAGACAATAGAGGATATAAAGAATATATTAATAACAGCACATATTATAACTTTATTTGTTGCTATGATTTTAGGTTTTCTTTTTGCAAGAACACTTTCAACTCCAATAAAATTGCTTACAAAAAAGGCAATTCAGATTTCAAAAGGTGATTTTGAACAAAACATTAATGTTTTATCAGAGGATGAAATTGGAAAGCTTGCCATAGCATTTAATGAAATGACAAAAAACCTCAAAGAAAACATATTGAGCCTTAGAACAGAAAAAGAAAAAATGGAAAAGATACTTGAGAATATGAATGACGGTCTTATAGCGATAGGATCTAAAGGTGATATTGTACATATAAATAAAACAGCGAGAATATATATTGAAAAGCCTTTAGATGAATTTATAGATATGTTAAAAAGCAATCAAGATAATATTGTTGAAATAAATAATAAGATTCTTGATGTAAATTATACACCATTTGTTGACTCAGAAGGCAAAGAAGGGAAGATTTACATCCTTCATGATATCACAGAACAATTCAATTTAGATAAGATGAGAAAAGAGTTTGTTGCTAATGTTTCACATGAGTTAAGAACACCTATTACTACAATAAAAAGCTATTCAGAGACATTATTATCGGTAGATGATAATGAGATAAAAAATCAATTTTTAGGTGTTGTTATAAACGAATGTGATAGAATGACAAGACTGGTATCAGATCTTTTGTACCTTTCGAAAATTGATGCTGGTGAAAATATGTTTAAGTTTGAAGATGTATCATTGAAAGATATAGTTTTATCTGTATGTGATAAGCTAAGGCTTCATGCACAAAAGAAAAATCAAGAAATAATTTCAAATGATATTATTGATATTGTATGTAATGTAGACAGAGATAAAATTGAACAAGTTGTTACAAATATTGTTTCAAATGCTATAAAGTATATTCAAGAAGGTGGAAGAATAGAGGTAAGTATAAAGGATGAAGGTGAACTTGCGTGCGTTATTGTAAAAGATAATGGTCCTGGGATACCGCAAGATGACCTTCCAAAGATATTTGATAGATTTTACAGGGTTGATAAAGCTCGTTCAAGAGAGCTTGGTGGTTCAGGGCTTGGTCTTTCTATAGCTTATGAGATTGTAAAAAAACATAATGGTAATATTAAAGTAGAGAGTTCAATAGGAGAAGGCACAACCTTTTATATTTGTTTGCCGACAAAAAAGCAAATGTAAATATTATTTAATTACTTTGTAACATTGTCGTAATATTAAAAAGTTATAATTAAGGTAGGCATTATATAAGTTTAAATGAGGTTGTGCAGATATGAAAAGATTATCATTTTTACTATTTATAATAATTTTATTAACAACTGTAGTAACTTATGCTTCAAATGATAAGTCAGAAAATAGAGTAAAATATCTTAATAGTGTTAAAATAGATAATCAAGAAATTAAGAGTAATTCAAATGATTTGTTTGATATAACTTCTGACATTGTTTACTCTACTGATACACAACAAATTTTAATCTCTGGCAAATCTATTGAAGGTTGTGAAATATCAATTTACAACAATGAAAAACCAAAAGGGTTTACAACTAATGATTTATCTGAAAAATTGATAGTTGGCAATAGTAATCTATTTGCAAAAACAATTGAACTTAATAAAGGAGATAATTTTATTTTAATAGTTGGCAAGATAGATAATAAAGTTCAAATAGTTATATTTAAGACTAAATTAATAGAAAAGAGCAAACAGAGTGATTTAAAAAAAGCTATGGGTAAGATTATTGATAATATATTAAACATTTTCAATAATAAATAATTTTAGAGGGTTTTAATTATGAGAAAGTCTATAATTGAGAATATAAAATCAATAGTGCTGGGTATCTTAATTATACTCAGCATTTATTTATATATGATAGTTTTTTTTCAAAATCCAATAGAGAGTTATTTTGGGTTTATTTCGACATCATTTTTAAACCAAGATGATAATAAAAATTTAACAGATATATCAATAATTACTACTATAAATCCTAGAAAGGTAATTTATATAGAAAATAAGTCACTTTTGAAGGTTGTTTTTTCAAATGATGATTTATATAAAAGTATTATAAATGGTTTTATTGATGAAATAAAAAGAAATATACTTACTAATAACTATAAAATTGATGATTATTATGCTGACTTTAAAAAAGACGATGCACAAAAATATATTAATTTTGAATATTCATATTTCTTAAACATTCATTTGTTCAGTCAAACATTATTTAATAAGGATATATTTAAAAATATGATGCCATTTTTCTTTGATAAGGTTTACATATACAAGTCGGATGGCAGTTTAAAAATTTGTTTTATGAATTCAACAATACAAAAGGCAGTAGTTATTTCTATAAATGATGGTGCAAGCTGGATTGCTGACATTATGGATAAGATTGATAGTCAAAACTCTAATATATTTTCATACGCATCAAGCTTAGGTTGGAGCGATTTAGCTCCAGAAGATGCTTTAATACCAATAAAGCTTAGCAATCTTAGGCTATATGAAGTAAAGGTAAAGGCAAGTGAAAGTAAGAAAAATATATTAATAAAAAGACTTTTTGGAGACACACTCTTTACAAGAACTTCAATAGATAGCTCTGGAAACTCTATAATTACAGACGAAAGAAAAGAACTTGTATTAAAAAGGGATGGAAGTTATCAATTTACAATATTAGATAAACTACCAGAAAACAAGATGGACATAAGGAAAGCAATTTTATTTTATCTTGCAAATTTTTATTTTGGCGATGAAGTTTATATAAATAGCATTTATCAATTTAATAACGAAACAGAGATAATCATGAATCTAAAAATTGATGGTATTGATGCTGAGGTGTTCAGTAATAAAGAATTTGTAAGGATTGTTCTTAATGATGGATATCTAACAAAGATTGAAGGGATTTTATTGGATATTGAAAAGGGTAGAAGAACATATATTGATATTGATGGAGTATCAGCCATTGACAAACTAAAAGAAACTAATGGGAACATTTATATGCACAGAATTGATTTAAAATATATTCTATCAAATAATTTAAACAGCTATCCTTTATGGGAGATAAAAACTAAAAATGGGGTTATATATATAGATGCTATAAATAATTAAAGGGCTGATGAATTATGAATTGGTCAAAGGTAAAAACAATTGCTATTATTGCATTTTTGATAATTAACATTTACTTGGTATTTAGGCTTTACAGCCAAATACCAATGACATCCATAATACCAGATACACAAATTAAAAAAGCTATTGCAATTTTAAATAAAAATGGAATTGCTATAAAATGTAAAATTCCAAATGAAATATATTCTGTATCAAAACTCAATGTTATGGTTGAAAGTAGTTTTCAAGACATTATAAAAAAGCTTTTTGGTAATAGAATTGATAAATACAAAAATGAATATCAAAGTAGTTTGTATTATATAAAAATTGAAAACGGAGTTTTGCATTTGACCTCAACCTATGACATAAATCCTTTTGAACTATTAGAAATTAACCAAAATAACTACTACAAAGATCCAATTTTAAACCAGTATATTCAGATATATAAAGGTATATTTCTGTTTGATGGGAAAATGATAGTATCCAAAAAAGATAATGGGGTCCAAATAACATTTTCAAAGATAAAGCCTTTGACTTTTGAATTAGATAAAAAAAGAACAATTTCATCCACAGAGGCAATATTTAACTTATTAAATCAATCTAAAAATATCAAAACAATTCAAGATATTAAGTTTGGTTATTATCAAAAGGATTTAAATATAATAAAAGGGGAGGCATTACCTGTTTGGAGAATTATTGCTGATAATCAGGTATTCTATATAAATGCCTTCAGTGGTTGGTTAGAATAAAATCATTTTGACTTGGGATTGAAGATTAAAGAGATAACATATCCAAAAAACACAGCAGCCGCAATTCCCCCAGCTGTTTTTGTAACACCACCCGTAAAAATACCCACAAATCCATGTTTATCTACTTCTTCAATAACTCCCTTTGCTAATAGATATCCAAAACCAGGTAAAGGGACTGTCGCACCAGCTTTGCCAATATCAACAAGCTTTTGGTATATTCCAAAAGCTTGAAGTATTGCTCCCATTGTCACAAATATAACAAGTATTCTACCTGAAGAAAGCTTGGTTCTATCAATAAGTATTTGTGCTATTACGCAAATTAATCCACCTACTATAAAAGCATTTATAAAGCCTTTAAACAAAATCATCACCTCTTTTGCAAAATCAATCAATCTCAACAGAAATGGCATGAGAGATAACAGGTATGCTTTCACCAAGCTGGACAGTTGTAGGAGAGAGCAATGCACCTGTTGGCGCTATTAGTATTCTTTTAAATGTCCCTTCTATCATCAGTTTGTAAATATACCCTCCAAATACACAAGCAGATGCAGCACAACCACTTCCACCTGCGTGCGTATCTTGTTTTATAGGGTCAAATATAAGTATTCCACAATCAAGTAGGTTTTCTGCATTTTTTATTTCCTTTTCTTTTAGTAATTCAATCAAAAGATCCCTACCAACATATCCAAGATCACCTGTTAACACAAGATCATAATAGTTTAAATCTCGTTTCATATCGCTTAAATGTTGAGAAATAGTAAATGCAGCAGCAGGAGCCATAGCTGCTCCCATGTTGTTTGCGTCCTTAATTCCAAAGTCCATTATTTTTCCAACAGTATATGAGGTTATTTTTGGCTTTTTTGAGCCATCATTTGGTTTAAGCAAAAAAGCAGCAGCACCAGTAACTGTCCATTGAGATGTAAGGGTCCTTTGATTTCCAAACTCAAGTGGATATCTAAATTGCTTTTCAGCTGAACAAAAGTGTGATGATGTTGCTGATATTGCATATCTTATTGATGATGATTCAACAAACATAGCAACTAAACCTGTTGATAAAGCAAATGTAGAACAAGCACCATACACTCCAATAAAGGGATTATCTAAATCACGAAATGCAAAATGGCTTGCCGTAAGCTGATTTAAAAGGTCTCCTCCAACTATTATTTCAATCTCCTCTTTTGCTATTTGAATCTTTTTAATTAGCTCATCTATTGCAAGCGATAATAATTTGCTCTCTGCTAATTCCCAACTCTTTGCCCCTACGTATTCATCTACTATAATCTTGTCGAAAAAAATCCCTAAAGGTCCTTCTCCTTCTTTCTTGCCTACAATTGTAAAGCAATCTTCCATTACAGGAGGGCTTTCAAATACAAAAGTATTTAAACCTACCTTTTTCAAGTTGCCTTCACCTCATGCTTTAAGTTTTATCAAAAAATAAATAAGTCCTATGATTATTGAACTTGTAATTCCATAAACTAGAACAGGCCCAGCAATCAGAAACATCTTTGCACCAACACCAAATATATATCCCTCTTTCTTAAACTCAACAGCAGGCGAAACAATTGAGTTTGCAAAACCAGTTATTGGAACAATACTACCGGCACCTGCAAATTTGCCAATTCTATCATATACACCAATCCCTGTTAAGAAGGCACCCCAAAAAATCATAGTTATTGATGTGAGAGTTGATGCCTCTGATTCTGAAAAAAACTTTAAATAAAGATTGAAAAAGCCTTGCCCAATGCAGCAAATAATTCCACCTACAATGAAAGCCTTTGTACAATTGAGCAAAGTATTACTTCTTGGCTCATGCCTTTTCACCAATTCATGGTATCTTGCAATTTCCTCATTTTTTTCTTTCATACATACCCCTTCTTATTGATTTTGATATCCCTTACTAAAAGTATTATTAAAAAAAATATTTTTTTTATTCAATAAAACAGCAATTTGATTTAAAATAACTGCTATTTCTTTAATAAAAGAAGATCATATTATACAAACATATATTTGCTATATTTTTGTTTATTGTTCTATATGCCATTAAAATATTTATTGAAAGGAGGTGAGGCAAATGGCATCAGTATTAAAAGGTGGAGAACTTATTATAAAGCTTGAAAACGGGTTGACATCAACAGGAAGGGCAAGAGTGAGAACATTGTCTTTTGATATTAAACCAAATAGCACTGATGAGGACATACTTGCAATAGGTTCGGCATTATCAAATCTTCAATCAAAAAACCTAATTGGCATTTATAAAACACAAACATATGAGGTTAACTAATTAATGACCTATTATAAAATGAGAGGAGGTGAAAAAATTGAAAACATTAGTGCTTACATTTAGAACACAAAATGGGAAAAGTTTTAGAATATCAATCCCTGAACCTAAAGAAAACATAACACAAAATGAGATTAATCAAGCTATGACATTGATAATCCAAAAAAACATATTTGCATCTTCAAATGGGGATATTGTTGCAATTGATAATGCTAGGATTGTTGACAGAAATGTATCTGAGCTGTTGACAGCAAATTAATTTTAAGCTCCCGGTATTGTGCCGGGAGCTAACTTTAAAAAAGGATGGATGAATATGCAAGATTTAATAACATCAGTTGCTAATATTGGTTTTCCAATTGTTCTGTGTATATATCTTTTGACTCGATTTGAAACAAAGATAGAGGCTTTAAGCCAGAGTATTGATAGACTATCAGAAATGATAAAAGAAAAATTATAGCATTGACATACGAAAATTTGTTCGATAAAATAATATAAAAAGGATAAAAGGTGGTAACAATGAAAATACCTGTAGATATTGTTTATTTTGTACCTAAATACACCCAAGAAGGAGATTGCACAGAGGTCTTTTTTTTATCAGGTGAGAAAAAGATATATAAGTGCAGTATAAAAACATTTATAAAGAATCTTTATTCTATATATGCAATAGATGTTGTAGCCTTAAGGAAAATAATGCAATCCAAAATTGGTCAAAAAAACTTATTACCTATTGTTTTGCCTGATGCAACATTTATTCCATATAAAGTTAGAATCCCATTACTTAAATGTGATCCAACTTCAGGATATGTAAATCTATCACAAGTCTATAAAATAAATTCTGATGAAGAAGGATTTAAAATATTATTAAAATGTGGTTGTGAAATTAAATCAATTGGAACTGAAAGGTATTTTAGAAAAAGGCTTCTGGTTGGGACTATTTTGACGGACTATTTTCAAGGTATATGGCAAAAAGGTATTTGCACTGTTAAAGAAGAAAGTGAACTTGAGAACTTGTTTAAATTAATGTAATATATAATATATCAAATGAGAATAAGTAGGGTTTATAATGCAGAATATAAAAGGAATGGTAAGCGACATTATATATAAAAATAATGATAATGGCTATACAGTATTTGAAGTTATATGTGATGAAGATGTTTATACTGCTGTTGGAACAGTATTTGACTTAAATATTGGTGAAAAGATCAGCATCTACGGTGATTTTTTTGTTCACCCACAGTATGGGCATCAATTAAAAGTTTCATATATTGAAAAGCTTCTTCCTGAGAGCAGGGATGAGCTTTTTTTGTATTTATCATCAGGTGCAATTAAAGGAATAGGCAAGAAGTTGGCCAAAAAGGTAATAAATACATTTGGAGATGATACATTAAGAATACTTCAAGAAGAACCAGAAAGACTATTAGAGATAAAAGGCATTACAAAAGCAAAGGTTGAAAATATAAAAAGAATGTATGCATTTCAGAAATTCTTAAAAGAGATAATGGAGACATTTTCAAGATATGGGCTTAATCAAAACTATGCTATGAGGCTTTTTAAGATATATGGATTTTCTGCAATAGGCTTATTAAATGATAATCCTTATTTTTTACTTGATGTTTTTAATGACTTAGATTTTAAAAAGGTTGATAAGATTGCTATTGATAAAGGAATTGAGAAGAATGACCCAAGAAGGATATCAGCAAAAATTCTATATATATTAAACCAAGCTGCTAATATAGAAGGCCATACAAATTTAGTTTTGGATAACTTACTAAGCATTGTTTCAAGAGACCTTGATGTAGATGAAGAAGAAATTAAATTAGTGATTGAAAATATGCAGGAAAATAAAAGGGTTAAAAAGGTCTTAATTGAAGGATCAAGTAGGATTTACCTTTATAATTTTTTTGAATATGAAAATTATATTGCAAAAAAACTTTTAAGACTTAAAGAAAATTTCAGCCAAATAAACGATATACAAAAGAATATTTTAGAGTTTGAAAAGGATAATAATATCTATTTTTCAAGCAACCAGAAAAAGGCAATAGAAATGGCTTTAAATGAAGGTGTTTGTGTTATAACAGGAGGTCCTGGTACTGGAAAAACAACAATTATTAAGTGTATTATTGAAATATTAGAAAAAAACAATAAGACGGTCTTTTTATGTGCTCCAACTGGACGAGCAGCAAAAAGGATGAGTATGCAAAGCAACAAAGAGGCAAAAACCATCCATAGACTTCTTGAAATGGTTGTTTCAGATTCAAATGTTGCTTTTGGAAGAGGGCCATATAATCCATTGCAATGTGATGTAGTTATTATTGATGAGATAAGTATGGCAGATGTTTCTATTATGTACTTTTTACTTTTGGCACTCAAAGACAATGCTAAGGTTATAATGGTAGGAGATGCAGATCAACTTCCACCAGTAGGGGCAGGAAATGTCTTAAAAGATCTAATTAAAAGTGGTGTTATACCATATGTAAAGCTTACTGAGATATATAGACAAAGCGAAAAAAGCCTCATTGTATTAAATGCACACAAGATAAATAATGGAGAAATGCCAGTTTTAAAGCCAAATAGTGATTTTTATTTTCTTGAGAGAAATACTGAGAAAGAGATTACAGAAACAATTATAGAACTTGTTTGTCAGAGGCTACCTAAATATCTTAATGCAAATCCTGTTGTAGATATCCAAGTATTGTGCCCATCAAGAAAGGGCTTAGCTGGTATGCATCATTTAAATAAGCTTTTACAAGAAAGATTAAATCCTAAAACAAATAAAACAAAAGAGGTAGTTTTTAAAGAAAATGTATTTAGGCTAAATGATAAGGTAATGCAGATTAAAAATAATTATTCTATTGAGTATACAGCAATTACAAACAATGACCTAAACAAAAATGGAAGTGGTATATTCAATGGTGACATTGGTTTTATTAATGAGATTAATAAGGATGAAGGATATATGAAAATTATTTTTGATGATGAAAAGGTTGTGGAGTATGACCTATCACTCCTTGATGATTTGGAACTATCATATTCAATGACAGTTCACAAATCACAGGGGAGTGAATTTAGATGTATAGTAATGCCAATATACAAAACATATCCAATTCTTATGACAAGAAACCTTTTATATACAGCAGTTACAAGGGCAAAAGAAATGGTTGTATTGGTTGGAACAAAATTAGCCTTAAAATATATGATAAATAATCAAAAAGAGGCTATGCGTTATTCAGGACTTTACGAACTTTTAAGGCTTGGTGAACAAATATAACCAAGCCTATTTTTATTAAATCAAAAATTATAAAAGGAGCAACTCCAACCATAAATGCCTTTTTTAAGCTCATATGTGCGGCATAAGAAAGATATAAAAATCCATCAATATAAATTAACAAAAGCCCTAAAATCATTGGTATAGCTAAATTTATTATTGCATTTTTAAAATAATTTTTGTGAATTAGATAGCTTGATAAAAAAGCTGCTATTGGGAATGTTAAAATGTATCCACCAGTTGCACCAAAAACAACAGATGCTCCACCTTTTAGCCCTGCAAAAACAGGAACACCAAATAGGCCTAATAAAACATAGCCCAAAAGGCTTAAAAATGCATATACGGGAGGAAGGATGCTGGCTGTTAAAAAGATAGCAAATATCTGTAAAGTAAAAGGCACAGCTCCAAATGGTATAGATATTTGAGCACATATGGCTGTAACAGCAATCATCAACCCAGATAATACAATTTTAAAAGTTTTACTATTAACCATAGAAAATTACCTCCTATTGTAAACTTAATAATATTATATAGGTTTACAAATTAAAAATCAAATTTTTTATTAAGATAATTCAAATATGATGAAGTATAAACAAAAATAATTACAAATATTAAACGAATTTCTACAATTTACGACAAAATAAAAAGATGATAAAATAAAATTATTAAATATTTGCAGAGAGGTCCTTATGGGTTTAATAAAGAAAATTAGTTCGTTTATTCTTTTGTTATATATAATTTCCATTTTTAGTTTTTCTTTCGCCAGACATAGAGAAATAAAATATCAAGAGGCAATAAATTATCCACCACTGAAATATGTTGTTGATGGGAAGATTTATGGTTTTTCAAATGATCTTTCAATGCTTATTTTTGAAAATGATGTATTTAATGTTAAATATTCTTATGATAACTGGACACGAGTTTACAAAAGAATTAAAAATGGAGAGATAGATATTTGCGGAATTATAGCTGAAACTAATGAGAGAAAAAAATACATTGATTTCTCACAACCTGTTTATAAGGCACATGTTGGGATATTTACAAGAAAAGATTTCATGGATAATGTAAATAAAAATAATCTTTATAAATATAAAGTTGGTGTTTTAAAAGATTCGTTTATTGAAGAGTATTTAAAGAATAAACTTAGTATTTATGCATTAAAAGAATATGATGACTCTGAAGAAGTTGTAGATGCACTTATTAGCAATAAAGTTGATGCAATAGTCGAAGCTCAAGAAGTGGTTAATTATTTTTCTGCTCAAAATAACCTTTCAGATAAAATAAAACTACAGCAAGGCAATCTTTTTTCATCTAATTTTGCATATGGAATTAGAAAAGGAGATACTGAACTTTTAAATTATGTAAATGGTAGGATAGATTTTTTAAAGGATAAGGGGTTATATGAAACAATTTATCAGAAATATTTCTATGAAAACTCACCATATTATGTTAATAATTTATTAAAAAAAATATTAATAATTTCATTTTTTATTGTTATTTTTACTTTGCTTTTGATAGTTTTATTGCGTTTTGATATAAATGTGCTTAGAAAAAAACTTTCGGTTGAACAAGGTTTTTTACAAGCAATATTTGAAAATTCTAATGTTTTAATAATTATTCTTGATAAAGACGGTTTAATTTTGTCATTTAATAAATTTGCAGAATTTATAACGGGTTATTCAAAGGAACAGGTAGTAGGAAAAAAATGGATAGACATTTTTATACCAGATGAAAACAAGAATTATATGAATAATTTCTTTAGAAATGTATTTTCTTTTAATGTATACAACAATCATGAGAATGATATTATTGAAAAAAATGGAAGAAGAATAAGCATATTATGGAATAATAAGGTTATATTTGACCCAGTACTAAATAAAGATGTATTAGTTGCAATTGGTATTGATATATCTGCATTAAAAGAATCACAAATGCAGCTCGAAGAAATAAATTCTGAACTTGAAGAAAAGCTTAAAACAATAGAAGAACAGACAAAGCTTATTAAAAATAGTGAAGAAAGATATAAATTTATAGTGGAAAATATGAATGATGGACTATTTGAGATTGACCTTATTAACAATAAACTATCATCTTTTGTTAAATTAGATGATGAAAAAATAGAATACTTAAGTAATCAAAATGATGATGTTAAATTTTGGACTCATTATGTTATCCACGAAGATATTGAAAAGGTAAACAAGAAATTTAATGACTTGGTTAACAATGTAATTGACTATTGTGAAGACGAAGTTCGCTTTAATGCTGATAACCAAATAAGATGGCTAAACTTTAAGGCTAAGGTAATTAAGGATGTAAACGGTAACAATCAAAAAATTATTGGAATTTATACTGATATTACAAAAAAGAAGGAATATGAAGAAAAGTTAAGAAGGCTTGCTTACTTTGATGTCTTGACATTATTACCAAACAGATTAAGCTTTGAGGAACAATTAGTGGCAGCTTTAGATAACTATAAAGAAGGCATGTTTAGTATAGTATTATTGGTTGATATTGATAACTTTAAAAATATAAATGATGTATATGGACACTCTATAGGTGATAGGTTTTTAATATTTGCAAGTCAGAAGCTGCTTAAAATAGTAAATAGCTTTAATGGATTTGTTGCAAGGTTTAGTGGTGACGAATTTGCTGTATTAATTAATGATATAAAATCAAAAGATGAAATTCATAATATATGTGACAGCATCTTAAAAGAGATGAATACAACATGGACTATTGATGATATAAGTATATTTACATCTGTGAGTATTGGCGTATGTATTATACCAGATGATGGGAACTCACATCAAGAGATTTTAAGGAATGTTGATATTGCAATGCATTATGCCAAAGAAAAAGGTAGACAACACTATCAAATTTATATGCCATATATGATGACAAATAGCCTTTATAAAATAGATCTTGAAAAAAGGCTACGTCTTGCAATCGAAAATGATGAATTTGAGATGTTTTATCAACCCATTGTTGATATAAAGACACTCAATATATCAGGTGTTGAAGCTTTAGTTAGGTGGATAAATCCTGATAGAGGGATTATTGCACCAAGTGAATTTATTCCTATTGCCGAAGAAACAGGTTTAATTATTTACATTGGTGAGACCATAATAAAAAAATCACTTAAGCAACTAAGTATTTGGAATCAAAAAGGAATAAATAATATAAAATTATCTGTAAATATATCTGCAAAACAATTTATGCAAAAAGACTTGATAACAAAGATTATAGATAATATAAGTTCAAGTAATATAAGATTTGAAGATTTTGAGATTGAAATTACAGAATCAATAGCAATGGGAGATATTGAATACTCATCAAAAATGATAAAAACTCTTTTCGAAAAAGGGATAAGTATTGCTATTGATGACTTTGGGACAGGTTATTCATCTTTAAACTACATAAATAAGCTTAACATAAATAGAATAAAGATAGATAGATCATTTACATCAGGGCTTGAATATGATAAAGAAAGCAGAACAATTGTTGAAGTAATTGTTTATCTTGCTCATAAGTTAGGACTTAAAGTAGTTTCAGAAGGAATAGAAAGCCGATTCCAGTATAACTTTTTAAAAGAGCTAAACTGTGATTATGGACAAGGCTATTTATTTAGCAAACCTCTTCCTGCTAATGAAATTGAAAAACTGCTCTTGAAAGGCAAGATAGAAATATAAAAATAATAAAGGTGAGGCCTAAAACCTCACCTTTTATACTTTGAATATCTCCATAGATTTTTCAAGATCTTGTGCTAATGCATGAAGCTTTTCAGCCATAGAATTTAATTCCTCAATAGCTGCAAGCTGTTCTTGTGTTGAAGCAGATACCTCTTCTGATGATGCTGCAGTTTCTTCTGAAATAGCTGAAATACTTTCTATACTATATATTATTTCATTCTTATCATTATCAATTTCTTGTATTGAATTATTTATATCAGCTATCTTTAATGTAAGAGCATTCATTGCACTTGATATTTTATTAAATGCTTTTGAAACATCTTGCACTGATGTAATTTGCTCTTTGATGATTGTATCAACATTTGTTGCAGCAACCTCAGTATTTTGAACTTGTGTTGTTATTTTTCTAAGCATATCTTCTATATCTTTAGTTGAATTTCTCGACTGATCGGCAAGCTTTCGTATCTCTGCGGCAACTACAGAGAATCCTCTTCCCGCATCTCCAGCTTTTGCAGCCTCAATTGATGCATTTAAAGCAAGAAGTTTTGTTTGTTCTGATATATTGCTAAGCAGTGTAGTAATTTTACCAATTGATTTTGTGTATGTTGTAAGATCTTTTATGCTTGAAAGCATAACCGAAGTAACTTTATTAGTTTCTTCAGACTTTTTATTTAGGTCATCAACAAGAACAAAACCGTTTTTGGTATATTTATCAACATTTTCAGAAAGCTTTTCCATATCAGTTGAAGCTTTTACAACATTATTAATTTTATTACCAAAGTTAGAAACCCTTTCGGTTATTTTGTTAGCTTCTTGAGCTTGATTAGAAGATCCTTCAGCAATTTCTTGTATTGCTCTTGCAACTTCATTTGATGCAGTTGATGTTTCACTCGCAATTGCAGCAACATTAGCAATTGCTTGTGTTACTTGATTTGATAAATCCACACCTTTTTTAATAATTGTTCTTATCTGTTCAGCCATGGTATTAAAGCTGTTACTTAAGACACCTATCTCATCATTTCTTTTTACATTTGAGGTCACAGTTAAATCTCCACTTGCAGCATGAGATAAGACTTCTGTTGCCTTTTCTACATCAAATGCTAATTTTGAAGCAAAATAAATACCAATAATTAATGCTGTTAATGTAAATATAACTGCTATTAAAATAATCAATGTTCGTAAACCATTAGCTGATGACAATAAATCTGTAAATGGGACAACACCTACATATGTCCATTTTG
This sequence comes from Caldicellulosiruptoraceae bacterium PP1, assembly GCA_041320695.1. NCBI lineage: Bacteria > Bacillati > Bacillota > Caldicellulosiruptorales > Caldicellulosiruptoraceae > Caldicellulosiruptoraceae bacterium PP1. The sequence goes on from JBGGOQ010000004.1 coordinate 135,183, forward strand.
TACCTGGGGATTTAAAATAACATATTAGTGCAGAATTTTTACCTCCAATGTATTCTGTAGTTCCATCAAGTTTACCTTCACTTATTTTATTAGTAACTGCACTTACATAAGGTGAATTTATATCAAGCTTCACATTTATATTGTCAGGCGAAATAACTTTATTATCAGGAGTTAACAAAAAGAAAAATCCATGTGTAGATAGCTTAATCATTTGTAATGTTTCTTTCAATTTTTGTTCACTAATGTCAAACATAATAACACCAATTGTTGAGTTTATCCTTATATCCTTAAATGGCCTTGCAGCAACTACTGCATATGGCTCAATAGTATAGCCATTTTTTTCAGCAATAGTATCTAAATTCTCTTTATGATCATTAAGCCAAGTAATACCGCCTACAGTTGATTGGATTTTCTTATACCATGTTGACTCGGTTAACTTTTTAAAATCATATATTCCTGTCACAGAAGAAGTAGGATATATTATTGATGTTTCTGGTGTTGTCAATATGTAAATACCTGATATTAAATCTGTTGTAGTCATAACATTTGTTACCATTTTTTCAGCATCTTGCCTTGCCTGAAGTTTATCAAAGTCATCTAAAATAGATGTTTCAGAGTAATATTTCATTAATGTGTTGTTAGACATAAGCTGCATTGTCGAATTTTCGATATTTTTAAAAATCAAATCAAAATACATTCCTGAAGAATGTGTTGTAGATAAATAACTTTCTTTACTTTTACTAATAATTGTATTATATGATGTTGTAACAGATGTAAAACCAATAATTAATATAGGAACTAAAATTACGCCAAGCATAAGTAAAGCTAACTTTCGAGAAAGCCCTTTTTTTGTGAAAGGTGATATAAACAGCTTTACGTCGATATTAGGAATCTTAAATTTCATAAAATAAACCCCACCTTCAAAAAAGTCTAAAAGTATTAATTAAATTATAACTTATCATACTCATATAAACAATAAAAAGATAAAAAAAAGATATTTTTTTGTGTAAAAATATACAAAAATCTAAAAATAATTATCTATATGTGTTATTAGAGGTTGTGTCTTGCTCAATAACAGAAGAATCATAATTTTGGTCCTGCGATTGATTGTTATTAGAGCTTATAGATTGATTGCTTGTATCAGTTTGGTAAGTTTGGTTTGTTGTAGTATTTTCTTGGGTTTGTGTACTTGGTGCAGTATGGATAGTACATGTATTTTTAGGAAGTTGATACATGTAATCATCAGGAGGCACAACTTTGCCTTCCTTATCAGGCCAAATTGGATTGGCTCTTTGAATAAATACCTTAGTAATTGTTTGTGGGCAAAACTCATTTGCCAAAGCCTTACTTTCGGTACAAATCGTGGCTGTAACATGTACATCACAGTATTCTGTAGGTTCTGTTCCAGCAACAAAAATCTCTTTTACAACACGGTTTCCTCTTGGGTCTTTTTTACATAGTTCTGTTGCTAATTTTCCTGAATCTAAACAGATATATTTTTCAACAATTCCAGATGGCTTAGTAAATCCTTCAGTTATAACCCCATCCATTGATTTATCCATAATGCCTTTAAATATCTTTAATGCAGGATTAACACCAGTAAGGTAAGTTAAAGCCCTTGGGTGGTCTTCTCCTACCCAAACACCAAGGGAATATTTTGGTGTAAATCCAACAAACCATCTATCTTTACTATCATCAGTTGTTCCAGTTTTGCCTGCAACAGGATATTTAAATTTATATGAAACAGTAATCCCGGCTTTTACAACGCTACTTAAAATATCAGTGAGAATATAAGCGTTCCTTTCATCCATTACATTACGAGATGTTTTTTTAAGTTCATAAATTGTTACGCCATTTTTATCTTCTATTTTTTCAATAAAATAAGGCTTTGTATATATACCTCTATTAGCAACAGCTGAAAATGCAGCAGTTAATTCAATAGGTTTGACACCGTATGTGAAACCACCTATTGCAATTGATAAACTATGTTGATCAGAATTTGACAAAGTAGTAAAACCAAAACGCTTTAAATTTCTATAAACATTTTCCACTCCTAAGTTATAAGCTATTTTAACTGCAGGAACATTTGCAGACCATTGCAAAGCTTCTCTTACTGTCAAAAAACCTTTGTAGCCTCTTTTGCCTGGTACCACTTTACTCTTGTACCAGTTTTTTGGACTATAGCCTCCAATGGTAAAAGGAACATCATCTATGATAGATGCAGCAGTATAGCCATTTTCAAGTGCAAGTGCATAATCAGCAATAGGCTTTATAGATGACCCTGGTTGTCTTATTGACATTGTTGCCCTGTTAAAAAGCCTAGATCCTTTTATATCTGAACGTCCTCCCATAATACCTACAACAGCTCCTGTTTTAACATCTATCATTACTGCTGCTGCTTGAGGTTGTGATAATCCATTTTTATCAATAAACCTAACAGGAGGCATATATTCTTTTGAACTAAAAACATCTTCCATATTTTGTTGAACTTTTTCATCCATAGCAGTATATATCTTAAGCCCACTACTATATATAAGATCTTCTGCTTCAGATTTTGTAATACCTTTTTTTTCAACTAAAATATTCACTGCCTCATCTATCACAGAGTCAACATAATATTGATGATTATAATTGGAATTTGCTCTATAATCCTTTTGTACAAGTGTTAGCTTATAATCTTTTGCTTCTAAGTATTCTTGTTCATTTATATATCCTAAATCAAGCATTTTTTTAAGAACTATCTCCTGCTTTTCCTTTGCATGATCAAAAAACACATACGGATCGAAGTAAGATGGATTTTGTGTAATACCTGCAATTAACGCACATTCTGCAAGATTAAGTTCAGATACATCTTTACCGAAATAAGTATAAGCGGCTGCTTGAACACCATAGGCAGAATGACCGAGATTTATTGTGTTTAGATATTCTTCGAGAATTTGTTCCTTAGATAGCCTTTTTTCAAGCTGAATAGCAAGGTATTGTTCTTGTATCTTCCTTTTGAAAGATTTCTCAAAAGTAAGAAGCTTATTTCTAACAAGCTGCTGTGTTATTGTGCTTGCACCTTCTGAAAGACTTTTATTCTTTATATTCTTAAAAATAGCACCAAAAATCCTTTTTAAATCTATACCATTATGCTCCCAAAATCGTTCATCTTCTATTGAAACAAAGGCATTTATAAGATTTTTAGGCATCTTCGAATAAGGAACCTTTATCCTGTTTTCTGCTCCATGTAGTTTTGCAACCTCTTTGCCTTCTGAATCATATATAGTTGTTGTTTGATTAAGGAGTGAACTGTCTACAATTTTATCAAGTGCATCATTAGGTATAGCATTTATATAGGCTGTTATAACTCCAAAACCAATACCAGCTAATACTACTATTGAAACAATAAGCAAAATTGCAAGACTTATAAAAAAGCTTCTTGTATATGACTTTAAATTAGAATTATTAGTTTTCATTTTAGTTTTTTTATTTTTTGGCATAATAAAACCTCCACAAAATCAGGTTATCTATAATATTATAACATAAACAAACATATTAAATATTATATTTAGAAACTTATTATTGATTAAGAAATTAATAAAAATATTGCTCAACTTTAATATTAATATTATTCTATTACTTGATGAAACCATTCTCTATTATGTTTTTTTATGATATAATAAATAATACCAACCAAATTGATATGAATACTATTAAAATATTAAAAGGAGAAAATAAATATGCAACTTGAAAATATTTTAAAGAAAGCTTATGAAACTCATAATTTAAATATAGATGAGGTTGTAACTCTTCTAACAACTGATGACCAAAATGTTCATCTTCTCTATCAGTATGCTGATAAAGTAAGAGAAGAATATGTTGGAGATGAGGTTTTTTTAAGAGGACTTATAGAATTTTCAAGCTATTGTAAAAATGACTGCTACTATTGTGGACTTAGAAAATCAAATAGAAATGCACAGAGATATAGAATGTCAAAGGCAGAAATAATAGAAAGAGCAGAGTCAGCATATAATGTTGGTTATAGAACCATAGTATTACAATCAGGTGATGATTTCTACTATAAGGCTGAAGACTTAGCTGATATCATAAAAGGAATAAAAGAAAAATGTGATGTTGCTATAACGCTAAGTATTGGTGAAAGAGAAGAATGGGAGTATAAAATACTTAAAGAAGCTGGTGCTGATAGATACTTAATGAGATTTGAAACATCTAATAAAATACTTTATCAAAAATTACATCCTAATATGAGCTTTGAAAACAGAATAAGTTGTTTAAAAATATTGAAAAAACTTGGATATGAGCTTGGAACAGGATTTTTAGTAGGGCTTCCTGAACAAACAATTGAGGACTTAGCTAATGATATTCTTCTTGTTAAACAACTTGATGCTGATATGATAGGTATTGGTCCATTTATATCAAATCCTGATACTCCACTAAAGGATTTTCCAAATGGTTCCACAGAGCTAACATTAAGATGTATAGCAGTATTGAGGCTTCTGATGCCAGACACAAATATACCGGCAACAACTGCACTTGGAACATTAGACCCACAAGGAAGACAAAAAGCATTAAGATGTGGTGCAAATATTATAATGCCAAATGTAAACAGTATTGAATACAAAGAAAAATATCAACTTTATCCTGGAAAGATATGCATTAATGAAGATGCTTCTCATTGCAGAGGATGTGTCGAAAATATAATTAAATCACAAGGAAGAAGGGTAGGGCAAGGCTACGGCCATAGCCGTCACAAAAAATGAAATGAACTAATATTCGCATATTGTGAGGGTGTCACAAGAGAGAATTGTCACCCTCATATTTTTTTGTTTTCACATTTAACTATTTGGTATATTATAAGCTGAAAGAAAAATATAATATGTAATTAGTAAGCTCTTTTTGTTGATTTACAAAACTCACTATCATATAATATAAATATGACTGGTAGTCATAAAAGTATACATGAAGGTGGAATAAATGATAAGACATAAAAGGATTTCAGAAAAGTTAGCTCAAAAAAAGATAGATAAAGAAAACAAACTGCTTGAATCAGCGTATAACCTATTCCTTGAAAAAGGGGTTGACAAGACGTCAGTTGATGAAATTGTAAAAAAAGCAGGAGTTGCGAAAGGAACATTTTATATTTACTTCAGGGATAAAGAAGAGATTGTAGAAAAGCTAATTCTAATTAAAAGTGCAGAGGTGACAAAATTAGCTCTTGAAGAAACACTTAAAAATAGATATTCAAGTTTCATTGATGGGATGCTATTTTTTATTGACTATATAATTGAATATTTAAATAAACATAAATATATCTTTAACTTGATAAATAAAAATTTATCGTGGGGATTTTATAAAAAGGTATTATCTGAAGGAGAACAATTTGAAAGTATTAGAAAAACAAAGGATTTGTTTATGAAAAATATGCAGAATACAAAATTTACAAATGATGAGCTAGAAAAAATTATTTTTATGATTTTTGAACTAATAGGAACAATGTCATACAATAGCATTATAAAAGGTGAGCCAGATAACATTAAAGTGGTAAAACCAGTCCTCTTAAAAATGATAAGAAAAATATTTGAATAAGAGGTGTTTGTATGAAACAAGTTGGTATTATTATTGTAAAGCTAAGAATTCCTGTAATTGTATTGGCAGTGCTATTACTCCTTCCATCTCTTTATGGTATGCAAAATACTAAAGTAAAGTATGATTTGACAACATATCTTCCTTCTAATCTTGACTCAATTAAAGGACAAAAGATTTTAGATGAAAAGTTTTCTCAAGGAACATTATCAATGCTTATAATAGAGAACATGCCAAATAAAAATGTTAAGTTGCTCAAGGATAAAATTCAAAAAGTTGATGGTGTAGAAAGTGTACTATGGGTAGATAGTATTTTAGACACAACATTTCCAGATAGCTTTTTACCAAATGATATTAAAAAGATTTTTTTCAATAAAAACTCTACCATGCTTTTTATAAAATTTAAAGGTTCATCATCTGATGCATCAACTCAAAAGGCAATAGACAGGATAAAAGAATTGATTGACAAAAAAGGATATTTGAGTGGATCTGCTGCTATTTCAAAGGATATAAATGAACTTTCTTTAAAAGATGTTCCTATTTATACATTTGTTGCTGTTGTATTGGTTATAATACTTCTTACTTTAACAATGGATTCATTCTTTGTCCCTTTAATAATACTTACAAATATTGGATTTGCTATTTTGTATAATTTGGGGACCAACTATTTATTAGGGGATATATCGTATATCACAAAATCATTAGCAGCAGTTTTACAGCTTGGAGTTACATTAGACTATTCTATATTTCTTTTCAATAGATACAAAGAAGAAAAACTAAAAACAGATAATAAATTAAATGCTATGGCAGAAGCAATCTCAAAAACAGCAACAGCTGTATTAAGTTCTGCACTAACAACTGTGGCAGGATTTTTGGCACTTGTAATTATGAAGTTTGGAATTGGAAGAGACCTTGGTATTGTGTTGGCAAAAGGTGTATTTATAAGCATATTTACTACTATAACAATACTTCCTTCGCTTATTCTAATTTTAGATAAACTTACTGAAAGGTTTAAGACAGTATCTTTACTTCCTAAATTCACAAAAATATCACAATTTGTTGTAAAAAATTATAAAGCTTTTGTTGTTATTTTAGTTATTCTATTTTTACCAGCATTATACGGAAGAAATAATGTGGGTGTTTATTATGATTTGCTAAAGGCACTTCCAAGTAATGCACCTTCATATATTGCTACCGAAAAAATGGAAGAGAACTTTGATATAGCTACACTACATACCGTTGTTGTAAGTGATAAGATAGGATATAAGAATATAGCTTCAATGATAAATGAAATAGAAAAAATAAACGGAATCACCAATATTTTTGCAATAGAGAAATTTATAGGTCCGAGTATTCCAGAGAGCTTTCTCCCTGAAGCTATTAAAAGAAACTTTCAAAATCAAGGGTATAAACTGATTATGATTGCTTCGAAAAATAGATCAACGTCACAAGAGGGTCAAAAGGAGCTTTTGAGTATTGAAAGGATAGCTAAAAGATATGACAAAGATGCAATTTTAACTGGTGAAGGAGTTTTAACAAGAGATATAATGAAGGTTACATCTGTTGACTTAAAAAATGTTGATGTACTGTCTGTATTAGCAATATTTATAATAATACTAATTGCTTTTAAATCTATTTCTATACCAGTCTTACTTGTTGGTTGCATAGAATTTGCAATACTTATAAACTTTGCAATATCATTTTTTACAAAGCTTGAAGTACCTTTTATTGGATATATAATAATGGGAGCAATTCAACTTGGTTCAACAGTTGACTATGCTATACTTTTGACATCAAGATTTGAAGAAAATATAAAAGAAGGATTAAATAAATATGATGCTGTTAAAAATGCTATAAAATCTTCAGGTAGGTCAATTCTTACAAGTGCTTTAGGATTTTTCTTGGCAACATTTGCAATAGCACTAATTAGTAAGATGGACATGGTAAAGAATATCTGCCTCATGCTTTCCAGAGGTGCAATAATAAGCATGATTGTTATACTTACCATACTTCCTGCACTTCTTATAGTAAGTGAAAAAGTTATTAAGAACACAACAATTGGACTCAGTAAGCAATAGGTTTTAAAAAAAGAGGGTGTATTGAATAATATTTTATGCTCTCCTTAAGTTATTAGGAGGCAAGTCATTATTTAACACCCTCTTTTGTTACGCATGTTGTCATTATTTAGTATATATCTACCTCTATATCGCACCATATAAAAAATAAAATTATATTTTTTATTAGCATTATTTTATATACAATATGCAATTTATCTTCCAGCTACTGCATCAATTTCAACCATTACACCCGGGAGAAGTTGGCAGCCGATTGTGGTTCTTGCTGGGTAATTACTTTTGAAATACTCACTATATACCTCATTGAATTTAGCAAACAAAGATAAGTCTGAAATATATACATTTACTTTCACAACATCATCAAGAGTTAGATTTGCAGATTCTAAAATTGCTTTAATATTATTCAAAACAAGCCTTGTTTGCTCTTCAATAGTATCTCCCTCTATCTTACCACTTTGAGGATTAATAGGTAATTGCCCTGACAAAAATAGCATATTATTTATCATAACAGCGTGCGAATATGGGCCTACAGGCTTTGGGGCATCATTTGATATAATGCACTGTTTCATTATAAGGTATCACTCCTTTAATAATAGGAAATAACTTTTTTAATCAAGTAGTTTAATTATATTTTTTTTACAACTTTTTTAGTAACAAGTCAACTATTTTAATAAACAAAATGAAAAAGTTATGACTATTTTGAATAATATATCAATACAATCAATTAACATATTGTTATAACCTAGTTCCGCAATAAGGGCAGTATAAAAAGGTTTTTGAAACTTTATTCTTACAATTTGGACAAAATTCAATCTGGCTGGTTTCATATTCACCAATTAATTGAACATCAGATAAATTAATATATGCATCTTCATTATTTTTAATCCTTTTTGCAACATCAGGGTTTAAAGCATAAATTCTGTTGCAACAGTTTGTTTTTAGAATATATTTTGTTCCCCATTTAAATACAGGTATAAAAAATATGTGAAAGTAAGAGAAATCTTCAAATAATTCGTAATTTGCCTCTCGAGAACAAAAAGGACAAACATTAAGATTTATATTTTTTATCTTTTTACTCTTATTTTCAACCCCAAAGATACCAATAAAAAACATGATTTATTCTCCTTTTTCTAGAATATGCACTATATCTTTATTGTAATTGAAAGTTCAATATTATAAAATAGATAAAAAGTATTTATTAAAATATTAAGGTGAAAATTTATGATTACAAGAAGTAAAGTAGATTTTATTCATTTTTTTAGCTCATATCAATTACTCAAAACCTTATTTGCATCTTATGGTGACAAAATAATTGTAGCATATCTTTTTGGATCGGTGGCTCAAAAAAAATATGGACCTTTGAGTGATATTGATATAGCAGTTTTATTTAATAATAAATTGACAAACCAAGAGATAGATAATTTTGAGGAAGAGATATACTCTAAATTGACTACATTATTAAAAACTGAAGAAATTGATCTAATTGTGCTCAACAAGGCACCTTTGAGTGTTCAATATGGAGTTATTAAAAATAAAGAAATTATTTATTTTTCAGATATGACACAAGTTGTAGATTACCAAACAAAACTCCTTCTAACTTATCTTGATTTTAAACCAGTAAAGGATCAAATGAATAAAGATTATATATATTTACTAAAGAAAAAAGTAGGTGCTAAAAATGGATGATAAACTTTTGTCCCATATTCGATTATTATACAAATATATTGAAATACTTGAGAAGATATCTAATACTTCATTTGATGAATATGAAAAAGACGATATATTAAAAGGAGCAATAGAAAGATATTTACAGGTTGCTATTGAAACTTGTCTAAATATTGGCAGTAGAATTATTTCATTAGAACAATTTAAAAATAATATTAATTTACCAGAAACATATGCTGATATTTTTAGGATCCTTTCAGAAATCAATGTGATAGACAAAGATTTTGCAAAGAATCTTTCTAATATGGCTAAATTTAGAAATAGATTGGTTCATATGTATTGGGAGATAGATGATAGATTAATTTACGATATTGTTAAAAACAATTTAGTTGATTTAAAAAAATTTATAGAAATGGTAATAAAGTATATAGATAACAAAAATAATTAAATAATAATTAATAATAACTAAGCTGCTTGGAATTTTACCTTGCAGCTATTTATTTTTGTATTTTTCCTTCTTGTCCAATAACAAAATATGTTATAGAATTAAATGTAACAACATTAAGAAGGTGAGATTTCTTTGGAGATAAGGCTTTTTGACAACTATCTAAACGTTGATAATGAGTATTTATGTAATTCAATTTCACTTGTTATTGATACATTTAGAGCAACAACAGTTTTAATTACAGCATTATATAATGGTGCAAAATATATTATTCCTGTTGAAGAGATTGAGGAGGCCTTGCTTTTAAAAGATATTAACCATAATTTAGTTATTGGTGGGGAACGAAAGGCTCTAAAGATACCAGGATTTGATTTAGATAATTCTCCGCTTTCATATAGAAAGGATATAATAGAAGGCAAGGCTGTGGCTATAACAACAACAAATGGAACACGTGCTTTAAAGGTTGCACTAAAGTCAAAAAGAATATTTCCTATTGCATTGATAAATGCTAAATATACAATTGAATATCTTATAAAACATGTATTTAATAGCCACCACATTACAAAATTAGCTATCATATGTGCAGGGAATGAAAAGAGATTAACTTTGGAGGATGTCCTAACAGGAGGCTATATTGTTAAAATCCTGAAAGAAAACCTAAATGAAGATATTGTATTTGATGATTTTTCAATATTAGCAGAGGATCTATACGATAGATATAAAAATAACCCAAAAGATATTTTATCAAAGGCAAGGCACTTTAAAAACTTAATTGATGCTGGTTTTGAAAACGATATTAAGTTTTGCTTGAACATTGATAGTATAGATTGTGTTTGCGAATACAAAGACTTAAAAGTTGAGAAGGTGAAATAATGTTAAGTATATATATGTCATCCTATACCAAAAGAAAATTTAGAAGAAGAATTAAGATTTTCGAGATTGTTGGAATAATTATAATATTAATGTTATCCTCCCTTTTTCATTTTTGCTTTGACTGGCTTGGGAAAGTAAAATGGACAGCAGCAGTTTTTGCTGTAAATGAAAGCGTTTGGGAACATCTTAAGATAGGCTTTTTTGCTGCTTTCTTCTATGCTATCTTTGAATTTTTAGTATTTGGTAGAAAGCTTTTGAATTTTATTCCCGCAAAAGCAGTATCCTTTTTATTAATACCACTTTTAACTGCAACCTTTTTTTACACATATACAGCCTTTATTGAAGATAACCTGTTTTTTGATATAATGACTTTAGTCTTAGCAGTTATTATAGCCCAAATTGTTAGTATTAAAATTATGCTTTATGAAAAGAAAATAAAGAAAATGCCCTACATATTATTAATAATATTTCTTCTTATAATCTTTCCTTTATTAACATTTTATCCACCTAAGATTTTTCTTTTTTATGACTTTGCTCATAAAAAATATGGAATATAATTTTTTGGAGGCGATATTTTGAGTAATAAATTCTATATAACAACACCAATTTACTATCCAAGTGATAAATTGCATGTAGGACACACCTATTGCACTGTTGCAGCAGATACAATAGCAAGATATAAAAGAATTAGAGGCTACGATGTATATTTCTTGACAGGCACAGATGAGCATGGCCAGAAGATTGAAAGAAAGGCACAAGATGTTGGGAAAACTCCACAGGAATATGTTGATAATATAGTGGAAGGGATAAAAGACCTTTGGAAGCTTATGAATATTTCATATGATGATTTTATAAGAACAACAGAAGAAAGGCACAAAAAGGTTGTTCAAAAGATATTTACAAAGCTTTATGAACAAGGCGATATATATAAAAGTGAATATGAAGGCTGGTATTGTACCCCTTGTGAATCGTTCTGGCTTGATAGGCAGCTTATTGATGGCAAATGCCCTGATTGTGGAAGACCAGTAGAAAAAGCAAGAGAAGAAAGCTATTTTTTCAAACTATCAAAGTATCAGGATAGACTAATAAAGCATATTGAAGAAAATCCTAACTTTATAGTACCGCAATCACGTGCTAATGAAATGATAAATAACTTTATAAAACCCGGGCTTGAAGATGTATGTGTCTCAAGAACAACATTAAAATGGGGGATTGAGGTTCCATTTGATACAAAACATGTTATTTATGTTTGGATAGATGCATTATCTAACTATATCACAGCTTTAGGATATCTTTCAGAAGATGATAGCAAATTTAAAAAATACTGGCCTGCTGATGTTCATTTGGTAGGCAAAGAAATAGTAAGATTTCATACAATAATATGGCCTGCAATGCTTATGGCATTAGATCTTCCTCTTCCAAAGACTGTTTTTGGACATGGTTGGCTTTTGTTAGATGGTGGAAAAATGTCAAAGTCAAAGGGTAATGTTGTAGATCCTGTTATTTTAGCTCAAAAGTATAGTGTTGACAGCTTAAGATACTTTTTATTAAGAGAGATTGCTTTTGGTTCTGATGGATTATTTTCGGAGGATGCACTTAAACAAAGACATAATTCTGATTTAGCAAATGACTTAGGAAATCTTTTGTCAAGAACAACAACAATGGTCGAAAAGTACTTTGGAGGGGTTTTAGAAAACTCTAAAAAAGAAGAACCTATTGATGAAGAACTAAAACAAGCAGCAAAAAATGCTTTTGAAGCTTGTACAAAATATCTTGATGATTTTATGTTTTCAAATGCATTGATAGAGATATGGAAACTTATTGCAAGAGCAAATAAATATATAGATGAAACAATGCCATGGGTATTAGGAAAAACAGAAGAAGGGAAAGAAAGGCTTGGAACTGTTCTATATAATCTTGTTGAAACACTACGAATTGTTTCAATATTGATAGAACCATTTATGCCTAAAACAACACCAAAGATATTAGCCCAGATTGGTATTGATTACAATAATAAAGAGTTAACTAAATGGGAGAGTGCTAGTGAATTTGGCAAAATAACAGAAAAACTTCAGGTAAAAAGAGGGGATATTCTTTTTCCAAGAATAATTGATGAGGAGGCAGACAAAGTGGAAGAACAAAAGAAACAAGAGGTAAAAGTTGAGAATACGCAAAATCAAGATAAAGCAAATGTAAAAGAATTGCTATCAATAGATGATTTTGCTAAAGTTGAGCTTAAAGTAGCAAAGATTTTAGAAGCAAGCAAGATAGAGGGTGCTGATAAACTATTAAAACTTCAAATTAGCCTTGGTGATGAACAAAGACAAATTGTTGCAGGCATTGCAAAATTTTATGCTCCTGATGAACTTGTTGGGAAGAAGATTGTTGTTGTTGCAAATCTAAAACCAGCTAAACTAAGAGGGATAGAATCACAAGGAATGCTTCTTGCTGCAAGCATAGGTGACAAATTAACGCTTATTACTCCAGAAAAAGATATTGAAGAAGGAGCAAGGGTAAAATAATGATTGATGTCCATGCACATTATGATGATGAAAAATTTTCTGATGATTTAGAAGATGTGATGGCAAGGCTAAAAGAAGAGGATATAACTGCCATTACATCTTCTTCTGATGTTAGAAGCTCAATTAAAAACAAAGAAATTGCAGAAAGATATTCAAATATATACTTTACTGTTGGGGTACATCCTCATGAAGCAGAAAAGGCTAGTATAGACTATTTAGATAAGTTAAAAAGCCTGTCAGAACATAGTAAATGTGTTGCTATTGGTGAAATTGGACTTGATTTTTACTATGATTTTTCTCCAAGAGATGTTCAAAAAAAGGTGTTTATAGAACAAATAGAGTTAGCATTAGAATTAAAAAAGCCAATTGTTGTTCATGATAGGGAAGCTCATAAAGACACTTTAGATATTATAAAGCAATATGCAAATAAAGATATAAAAATACTTTTACATTGCTATTCTGGTTCTTTGGAAATGGCTAAAATACTTATGAATTATGAGATTTCAATATCTGTTGGTGGAGTTGTGACATTTAATAATGCAAAGAAGCTTGTTGAGGTTGTAAAAGAGTATCCACTTGACCTTATTATGCTTGAAACTGATGCTCCATACCTTACACCTGTGCCTCATAGAGGTAAAAGAAATGATTCTACTTATCTCAAATATGTAGTAGAAAAGGTGGCACAAATAAAAGGTATCACCATAGAAGAGGTAATTGATAAAACAAAAAATAATGCAAAAAAGTTCTTTGGATTATAAACTTAATGCACATTTTGTTGACAAATATATATACATTATAATATTATACTAAGTGATAAATAAATATGTAGAGGGAGTAGCAATGAAAAAGGTAACAATAAATGAAATTGCCGCAAGTTTAAAATTATCAAGAAATACAGTTTCTAAAGTTCTAAACAATACTGGGACAGTTTCAGATGATACAGCAGTAAAGGTTATAAGAAAAGCTATTGAACTTGGTTACACAAAATTGGACCCAGAACTATTAAAGAAGATTAAAAATCTTAAAGAAGAGAAAACAAAGAATATAGCTGTTTTAGCACATAAGTATTATACTGAGTTTTGGTCAAGGATCATTAATGGTATCTCTTTTGAACTTAATAAAAATCAATATACTTTGTCATATACCTATATAAGTAGGGAAGATGAAGAAGAACTAAATATACCTATAAATATTTTAAATCATAACGTTGATGGAATTATTGTAGTGAGTGTTTTTAAGAGAGATTATATGCAAAAACTTATAGATACTGGGCTTCCAATAGTCTATTTAGATGCCCCCGTTGAAGATGACACCTCTACATTAAAAGGTGATATTGTCTTAGTTGAAGGGCAAGATAGCACATATAAAATTACTAAACATCTTATTGATAATGGATGCAAAAAAATAGGCTTTATAGGTGATATAACATATTGTAAAACCATTTATGAGAGATGGTTAGGATTTAAGAATGCTTTAATTGATAATAATCTTCCTGTTTTAGATGAAATATGTTTTACACACAGTAGCGAAAATAGGTTTTATTCAGAGCATGAGGTTTTCAATGCATTAGCCACAATAAAAAAGATGCCTGATGCAATTGTTTGTGCTAATGATGGTATTGCACTAAATGTTATTAGATACCTAAAAGATCATGATATTAGAGTTCCAGAAGATATAGCAGTAACCGGATTTGATGATACAAAAGAAGCAGTTTTAATAGAGCCAAATATTACAACAGTGCATGTATATAATGAAGAAATAGGAAGAAGGTCTGCAGAGGAACTACTAAAAAGGATAGAGAACCCTAAACGTGTTTATTCTACTATAAGAATATCTACTGATATAAAGATAAGAGAATCAAGCTTAAAGAAAAAATAATAAAAGCTTACCAGTTGGTAGGCTTTTTTATTTTTTCCAACCTCCTAAAGTATTATATCTAA